>NZ_JAYWVC010000054.1:0-41500 GCF_036281785.1 Streptomyces chiangmaiensis
TGAGGCCCGATCATGTTACTAACCTGCCGCGAAGGGTGTCTGTGCAGGTCAGGGAGTTGGTGGTGGTTGGTCTCGGGTGGTGTGGTGGGGGTTCTGGGAGAAGATCTTCTCCCGGATTTCTCCCAAAGACGTGGTGTGGCAACACGCTTGCCGTGTCTGCATGACGCGTTGCGTCGGCGAATTTGCGCTTCGGCAGTTGGGCAGTGCCGCCGCTGCCTTGGTGGTGTTCCGCCCGCGAGCCCCATCACGGACACAGGTCGCCCCCGCCCATGAAGGGAGGCAAGGGGTGAGGGTGTTGTGTGAGAGCTGGGCGATCTCCTGGCAGCAGCAGACCGTACTGCCGCTCAACGGGCCGTACCGACGTGATCGCGGCGTCCCAGCACTATGTTGCGCCATCGTTCCTGGGTTTGTCGTTCCCCGTCGATCCACCGTGCTCGTTCGGTGTTCGGGGGGAGTGGGAGGTCGCCCATGAAGTGGGCGATTTCGACGTAGTAGGCGTAGTAGCCGTTTTGTGTGAGTTCACGCAAGCCGGCGATGCCGGCCGCGAGGTTGTCCGGGTCGTCGAGGACCGCGTGGTGGAAGCACAGGGCCAGCTGCAGTTTGGCCGCGGCGTAGGAGATGCCGGAGACGCCGATTTCTGCGAGCTGGACGGCCGCCCGGTCAGGCAGGTCTTCGGCGAATCCTGCGTGGCGTACGAGTGTGGCGATGTGAGCGGTCATCTCGTTGGAGCGCAGGCTCAGGGGCGATAGCAGTCGGTCCGCGAGGTCGAGTTCGTCATCGGCACGAAGCGGGTCGACGAAGGATACGGCGAAGGCGAGATGTGCCTGGACCACGGCGGTCTCGCCGACCACACCGTGGTCTTCGGCCTCGCTCCGGGCCGCCAGATACGCGGCTGCCGCCCGCTCCATGTCTCCCTGCACCCACCACACATCCCCCAGCACCCGGTGGTGCCGCCCAGCCCAGCCAAGTCTCCCGGCGGCCTCCACCGCCGCAGGGAAATCTCCGGACACTCGGCTCAGGTGCGCCAGCCCCCGTCGAGCGGCGGAAGCGAGCCGACCCTCGGTGGACGCGACACGCTGCATGCCGCGGCGGGAATCGTCGGTCAACCCGAGGTCCCGCTGGGCCTTCGCCCGGTAATACGCGGCCAGTTCGATCAGGCCATCGGGGAGCAACCCCGATGCAAGGACGGCGGAGAGCCGTCTGACTGTGCGTTCACGGTGTTCGTGCTGGCGCCGGGCGATGGCACTGAGCGTTTCCACCAGGGCATCCGCAGCGGTCCGCACGCCCCCCGACGGCGCGGCGTCGGCAGCGGGGAGCACCAGCGGTTCCCAGATCGAGTCCCCTACGTACTGGAATGCCGCATCGCCGAGCCAGCCGAGATCGAGATGGAAGTTCCGTGCGAGGAGCAGCCCTTGTTGGAGGCATCCGACCAGGATGGCGCGATCGCGTCGCAGGTCCTGGCGCCACTGCGATTCCAGAGCGTGGAAGGCGCGTTGGGCCGCGCGCCGCCAGTCCTGCTCCGACCAGCGGTCGTCACCGGTGTCGTCTGCACTGCGAATGGCGGCGCGGATCAGGTCGTGGACGTGGAACGGCCACACACCGGAGGGGGACTCCCGGATGAAGGGGCGCTCGGTCAACCGCAGGGCAGGAGCGTCGTGCTGCATGCCGGCGGCCTGGGTGGCCAGGGGCACCGAGAACGCGCTGAGCAGGCTGACCGAGCGGAGTACGTGGCGTTCCTCGGCGGTCAGGTCCCTGAGAGTACGGGCGATCAGGGCGGGGAAGTCGTGGTCGAAATCCGTGACCTGTGGCTGTCTGCCGCTGCGTCGCAGTTCCAGGTAGCGCATGACCGACAGGTCCAGGTACAGAGGCAGCCCGTGGGAGCGCTCGGCGATGATCCGGCGGACCGGTTCGTCGATCAGTGGCTGCCCGTTGCGGCTGAGCCTGCGGGACAGGTAGTCCTCGCAGTCTTCCGGGGAGAAGTCGCCGATCAGGATCTGGCGGCCGGATACGCCTGACCCGGTATGGGCCGTGTCGGAGACGAGGCCGGGCCACGCGTTTGGACCGATCCAGTCGAGTTGCCCTTCCAGGCTGCTCTCTGCCCACTGGAGGCGGTTGCGTCCGGTGACGACGAAGAACGCGTTGGGCATCAGCCATACGATGCGCTGGAGCAGGCGCTCGAAGTCACGGTGGGTGCGGTCGCCGGTGTCCTCGAAGGTGTCCAGCAGGATCACGGGCAGTGCGCTCTTGTGGGCTGGGAGTTGGGCCAGGTCCCAGGCGAGGAGGTGTGGGTAGAAGCTGAGGGCTTCCAGGTCGGGCTCGGCTTCCAGGAGGTCGGCCAGGCGGGAGCAGCCGGCGAGGGCGCGTACGGACTGGCGGCGCTCGCGTAACGCCTTGATCAGTGCTCCGGTTCCGTGACCGAGTGCGCTGCCGACGGTGCCGGGCAGGAGCAGGGCCTGGGCGACATCGCTGAGGGCGGACTGCATCTGCTGCGGCAGTGCCGCAGCGGCGCTGAAGCGGCTCAGCAGCCCACCTCTGCGCAGGAAGTCCTCGATCGGTTCGCCCGGGTGGTTGTGCTCCCAGTAGCGGCGCAGGGCGAGGTCGAAGGCCGGCATCGGACGTCCGAGCGTGGCGATGGCAAGTCGGATCGTGAGGACGACACGCTCGAAGTCCATGCCCGCGGCGTGCGCGAGGTCGATGCGGACCGGCAGGATCCGTTCCTCGTGGGATGACGCTTCCCACTGCACTGGGCGGTGCTCGCTGTGGGCGAGTGATGCCTCGATCTTGCGGGAGAGCGTTGACTTACCGATCCCGCCCACACCGTGGAACACGAGGATGTTACGGCGGGGACTTTCCAAGTCCTCCACGTCGAAGTCAGAACGGGTCACGTGCCGTATGTGCTCTGCGAGGCCGCTCGTCACCGCCTGCCACTGTGCCTGCCGGTTCGTGAACGCCTCACTGGCGGAGAGGCTCCGGTCGTTCGAGCTGAACAGCGTTCGAAGATCCCGTCCTGCCACGGTTCCCCCTGACGATCAACTGGAGCCAATCTACGTCCCTTTGGGGGCAGCCTGACAAGCGTGCATTCGGGCAGGGTCCGCAGGCCGCATACAGCAGGCGGCGTCAGGGTCCGATTGTGGCACCGGCTGTCACGCAATGCATGCGCCGAATCCCACCGGACGAACACCAGTCCAAGTCGCGGCGGAACTCTGCGCGAGGAGCCTGATTCGGTCAATCCTCGCTCTTGCAGGTGTTTTGAGTGCATTGCCGCGTTTGTGGTCTGGTGGTTTTCGAAGTTCACCGTGAAGATGCCCGCCGGATCGACGAACGGGGGCGCATGGCTTTGGGGTGGGGGCTTCGGGCTCAGGAGCGGGTGGGTGGAGGTGAGGCCGAGGGGCCGGAGGTGCCGATTCAGATCGACCCCGAGACCTCCGGTGGGGCCCGCGACGGCGAGGTGGATCCAACCTCTTCGGAGGTGACCAGGCTGCTGTGTCAGGCCGTTTACGTGCGTCCTGACCGAGTGGGAGCGGTCAAGGCGTGGTGGCGCAAGTTCAGGGGCAAAGGCAAGAAGCCAAACAAGCCCAGACGCAGCACCCGTAGACGCATCTACCTGGAGGGCAGCGACGACTCCCCGCCGCTGGGCGAGCCTGTGGCGCAGTGGGTGGTGGACCACGTGCTGCATGGGCCGCCGCTGCCTGTTCCGTCGTACGGATTCGACCTCGTCCCCGTGATGGCGCACAGCCTGCGTGCACGGCGCCGTCGGTGGGCTCGACGCTTGACGGTGCTGTTCCTGGCTGCCCTCGCGATGTTCGTGGCACCACGAGCGTCCGTCGTGTGGGCAGTGGCCGTCCTGGTGGCTCTCTTGATGCGTTGGGCCGCGTACCGGGCGTTGCGCGAGGGCAGGAAGTCTCGACTGGCCAGATCGCCCCGGGTGGCGTATCTCGTGCTGGGCATCCCATGGGTGCTCGCGGTCGTTCCGTACAAGCCGGTCGCTGACGAGGTCGTCACCCTCCGGGTCGGGCTTGTCCTCTTGCCGTTCGTGCTGCTGGTTGGAGCCGCGCTGGTGTGCGTCGGCGACCGGCTCGCGGCGCGGGCGGCGCTGGCCCGGCTCGTCCGGGAGGGTGTGTCGCCCGATCGGCTGCCGTGGGTTGCCGTGAAGGGCGGGCACCGGATAACGCGCATAGGCGACGAGCAGGGAAGGCAGGAGCTGCCGTATGACGAGCCCGAGTACTTCGTGGGAGCCGGGCGTGACGTGTGGGGATCCGCCGACATCGCTATCCCGTTGAAGCCGAAGGATCCGGAGGAGTCGGTCAAGTCGTTCGGAGAGGAGGAACTGTTACGGCGGATGGGCGGGGCGCTGCAGGAGCTGGGGCGCGGAGCCCGGGAGATTACTGATCCACTGCCCGGCTTCTCCGTCACGAAGGTTAAGGGGCTGCCGTCGGCTCTGTGGCTCCAGCGCACCCGGGCAGCGAAGCTGGAGCTGCCGGACCTGCGCGGCCGGGGGCGCCGATCGCCGTCCAGTGTGCCGGACCGATTGTATCTGCGGGCGCAGTGTGTCAGCTGGGGCGGCCAGGTCGTGGTCACCGTATTCGTGCACGCCGCGCTGGAGGCGGGCGAACTACGGCTGACCGTGCGTCCGCACGTGATGACGCCCCTGTACAACGAACTGCGGGTGACCGACGCGCCGGTTGCCAAGCGCGGGACACGGTTGCTCGGCTGGGTCGTGACGCAGTCGCTCTTGGACGCCGCTGCGGGTCCCCTCGCGTTGTGGCGCTTGGTGGCGCGACTTGGGCTCGGTGAACAGGCCGAGGACGGCCGCGCCGAAGAGAAGGATCCGGTCAGCCTGCGCGATCGATACTCCACCGAAGAAGTCATGGACATGCATCAGAGCGATGACGCCAAGAGGCACGTTGTGTTGATGCAGACCTGCATCTTTCGGACCGTCGCCGAGTACCTCGACGAACTGGGCGTGGACACCGCCCCGTACGAGCGTCAGGTGGCCGCGGTCATCACCAACATCCAGGTGTACGGCGACAACAACGCGCCTATCCAGAACGTCGCGGGCAGCGGCATCAGCAATGTCGGACAGGACAACAAGGCTCAAGGAGGAGGAAGTTGATGGCTTTAGGACGTCGCCGCCCTGACTCGGAACAGGGGCACGGCTCGGGTATCAGTATCGGCGGCAACAACATCGCCCCGCTCCAGAACGTGGTCGGGCAGAACATCTCGAACGTTCACCAGTCCGCGTCTGTCGAGAGTCCCACCGCGAGCGTAGAAACCGTGCGCGAGTTCCTTGCTGCATTCCGCACCGAGGTAGATCGGAACGGAGCGGTCCTGCCGAACGCGCAGGTGCTCCGGGCTATGGCGGACTCTATCGATACCTCGTTGACAGCCTCGGATACGCCGGCGGTTGGGGCGCTGCGCGGGGCCATGCAAGCGTTGCCGGCCTTGGTGGCGGGGACCGTAGTGCAGCAGGGGGGTGATGCACTGGCTCATGCCATTGCCGGATGGCTTGGCTGAGGTGGGGGTTGCGCCAGTTCCGGCCTGGTTCCCGGGCTGCCAGGGCGTAGAGACGGATTCGGATGCTCTCCGTGTACCTGCATCGCCGCGTGGTGATGAGCCCCGGCCTGGGACTGGGACATGCAGGTGGGCCGTCACCCTCCAAGGACGACGGCCCTCGCGCTGCATGTCGGTTACTCCGCGAAGAGTAGCGTTGGCTCGGCGAGGATGTCCCGGTCCAGTTCGCTCTTGTAGATGAGGTCGATGCTGCCGTAGCGGGCCTGCTCGTAGTCGAAGCCGAGTGCGGCCACGGCCTTGCGGACTGCCTCTTCTGAGGGGCCTTCGATCTCGATGAAGGTGGGGAGGTCGGGCCAGGTGTCGAGATCGTAGGTGATGTCGCCGAGCTGCCATTCCTCGCGGTAGTTCTGCTGGTATCGGACCTGGCGCAGCCCGAGGGCGGCGAGGAGCTCGGCTGTCTTGTCGAGGTCGTTGACTTCGATTTCGATCTCGGTGGTGCCGTTGATGGTGGTGGCGTCGCTGACCTGCTTCAGGGTGAGGGTCTTCTTGCCGCCCTCGTCCCTCAGACGCAGCCACTGTTCGCCTTGGACCGTGTCGTTCTCGAAGATGAGGCGGGTGAACATGGTCTTGTCGAAGGCTAGTTGTGCACCGGCGGCGTGGAGTTGGTCGCGTACCCCGTCGACGTCGATGCTGAGGAATTTCGCCTCGTACTCGTGCTGGGCCATTGCTGTCTGTGCTCCTGGTGATCGGTTTCTATGCGGTCATGTCTCGGAGGTCGCTCTCCCGTAATCTGACGACCTCGTCGCAGGCGTCGCCGACTACGAACTCTTCCACGGGCTGGCAGAGGTCCATGCGTTGAATGCAGACCCCGACATGGAATCGGCTTTGGGTGTCCCGGTACAGGCGCACGCCGTAGTAGCCCTCCTCGCAGTCGGTGCTGATGTTGAACCGGCAGTCGGCGCAGGTTGTCAGCAGCCTCACGGCCCGTATGTGCTTGACCACGAGTGGACGGCCGTCGGGCAGCCGGTAGGACATGCGGAAGCCCGAGGTGCCCGCGAAGAGGCGAACCTCTTGTCGGGTCGAAGTGGATCGCGGCACGAGAGCCCGCGGCGCGCAGGGCGCGTCCCACGCTGGGAATAGGGCGGGTCCTGTGGGAGGAGATTCACGGTCGGAGGGTGCGGAGTGGGCGGGTGGCCCTCCGTCGGCTGCCGAGCTCGCTCATAGGCAGCCGACGGAGGGGGAGGGTCCGCCCCAGGTGGGCCCGGGGGAAGCCGACCCGCGGTGCGGGTACTCGTCTGGGGCGGACCGGTCTCTGGAGTCCGTGCTGTTGCGAGTGTCAGCCCGACGGCGAGGCCGCATGATGCGCTGATGCCGATGATGAAGCGGACTCCGGCGTAGCGGTGCCGACGACGCGCATCACGGCTGTCGCCTCCCGCCGCCGGCGGGTCGCGGTGGCTCGGCCCCCACCCAGAGTGACGGCGTCGGTGTGGGAGAAGATCAGGTCGCTCATTTCCGTGACGGGCCTGGGCCATGGCGCCGACGCCCTGGCCGTGGCGATGCGCAGGGCGGCGGTGTAGCCCGGTTGTGGCGTAGTCGTTGGGTAGTTGGTAGACGAGGAAAGTCGTGCTCGCGCAGCAGGCCGCGGGTGACCTCGATAACCAGCTCGGCGTCGTCCCGGAGCCGGCGCAGGACCCTGGCGAGCCCGCGCATGGCGGTGGTGCCGCACAGCATGGCGATCACTCATGTGGCGTCAAGGGCACGAAGTTGACGCGGCGGATTGCCGGAAGCAGGGGTGCAGCCGCGTCACGGGACATCAGCGGCGGCATCCGTCACTTCGAGGGGGCTGGGCTGGTCGTTTTAATGGACGTTCGGGCATCTTGCCATTACGGGCATGGAGGCGTACTGTCCAGTGCTGTGACGGACATCATGGGGTCGGTTGCCGCCAATATTCGCCGAATCCGTGCCGTGCGCGGGCTGTCGTTGAACGAGTTGTCACGTCAGTCTTCGGTGGCCAAGGCCACTCTCGCGCAGCTGGAACTGGGGCGGGGCAATCCCACGCTTGAGACGCTCATGGCCTTGGCGACGCATCTGGGAGTGCCCCTTACGGATCTCATCGCCTCGGAGAGTGTCCCGCTGATGCACGTCACGCGGGCGAACGAGGGCACGATAGTACGCGGCGACGGCCTTGACCTGCGGCTGATCCACCGCATGACCAACGAGAGGACCATGTACGAGGTATACGACATGCGCATGCCGCAGGGTGCGTACGAGTCACCTCCGCACAGCATGGGAGTGCTTGAGCACCTGATTGTTCATCAAGGGAGTCTGCTCGTCGGGCCCAAGAGCGAGCCCAGCAAGCTCGATGTCGGCGATTTCATCGCTTTTTCAGCCGATCGCCCCCACCTGTATGAATGCCTGACGCCGACTGCGGAAGCAACTTTGATCGTGCTTTACCCGATGGGCGCGGCTGATCGATAGCGGACGTGCCGGATGAGACCGGCGATCCTGCCCCTGGCACGTACCGGCGACAGGGGCAGGGTGACACATGACGCAACGGGGAGAACTCTTGCACACGTCAGTACAACGGGTCCGTGATTTCCTGACCCAGCACGGCTCTACGGCGGAGATCGTGGAACTGCCTGCCCCGGCCCCCACCGCCGCGGCTACGGCAGAACAACTGGGCTGCGATGTGGGTGCCATCGCCAACAGCCTCATTTTCTCCATCGACAGCACTCCCTTGCTGATTCTGACCAGTGGCGCCCACCGTGTGGACACCCGCCGCGTTGCCCAGTTCTTGGGCGTAGGACGCGGCAAGATCCGGCGCGCTGATCCGGACTTTGTCCTACGGGTCACCGGACAGGAAGTCGGCGGTGTCGCTCCCATCGGCCATCCGTCCCTCGTACGCACCCTGGTCGACACGCACCTGGACGACTATCCGTACGTCTGGGCCGGTGCCGGGCTGCCGCACACGGTGTTCCGTACGACGTTCACGGAACTGGTGAAGCTGACGGCCGGCGAGGCCGCCGCGGTCGGCTCCAGCTGACTCTCCGCTCCCTTCGCATTCACGTTGCCCTGCACCATCTCGCCCGAGGTGGTGCTGTTCGACACGCTCGATGACACGTATTACGGCACATCCAGAGCCTGCCCATTCCCCTGCCTGCACGAGAGTGGTGGTTACTCATGGCCGAAGACGTCCGGTACATCCTGTTCATCAACGCGAACGACACCTCGCGCCACACATCGAGCGCGAACACATCGATCTATCCGAATCTGGGCCTGCTGACGCTGATGAGCTCCTTACGGCCCCGATTGGAAGGAACGGGCCTGCACGCCGGGTACCTGGACGGCACGGTCCACGGCAACCCCGCGCTGGAAGAGTTCATCGATGCTCACGCCGACCGAATACAGGCGCTCTGTTTCAGCGTCCTGACCGCGAACTACGGCGCCTCGGTGGCGATGGCCCAGCGCGCCAAGCGGATCAATCCACAGGCTCTCGTCGTCTTCGGCAACGACCACTTCTCCGCTCTCTACGACAGGGTGATGGCCAACCAGCCGGTGGTGGACGTCGGCTTCTACGGCAACGACGTCGTCGAGGGCTTCACCGGCTTCATGGCCGACCGGTTCACCGGAGCCCTGCGGCCAGCGATGGACTATGCGGGCCTCGTCTACCGCGACGCGAGCGGGACGGTGCACCGCAACCCGGAGAACCCTGCGGAGTACGGGCGTCTACCGCTCGTCGACTACTCCCTGGCCGACAGCCTGATGCCGCACGAGAAGCACTACCTCGACGGACAGCAGCAGGTCTACTTCTTCATGCGAGACCGTGAGCTGCGCAGTCAGGTCGTCGACATCGGCCGCGGCTGCGTGAAATTCGCTGGCGAGCGCCTGGAAGGTGTCCCCCTCAACGCCTGCGACTTCTGCGGCATCGTCCCTGGTGTCCGCGAGATCATCGCGCCGGAGGCCGAGCGGGCCTGGGCGATTCTTGAGAACGCCTACCGCCAAGGGTTCAACTACTTCTACATCACCGCGGACGAACTGCCGCTGACCCTATGGCGAATGCTGCGCTCCATGGCCGCCCAGCCACCCGACTGGTTCCTCGCGCTGCCCGAGCCGGACCGCCCGAAGATGTTCGGCTACGCCCGCGCCGAGGCGTTCGCCACCGGCGCCGACCGGATCGACACCCTGGTCAACGGGCTCGGGCTGGACCACTTCTTCATCGGCTTCGACGGCCTGTCGGATGTGTCGCTGCGCGTGATGAACAAACAGCCAATCGGTGGCCGAGGTCGGAACCATGCCCCGATGGACCACAATCTGCGTGCGCTGGAAGGGGTCATCCACCGAGGCGGCATGATCACCGCAGGGCTCGTGGTCACCCATCTCGGCATCACCCCCGAGATCATGGCGGCGAATCACGCGGCCCTCACCCGCATCGTTGAGAACCACCCCAAGACGTTCGCGGCGCTCGATTTCGGCCCGCTGTGCCCGATCCCAGGCTCTCAGTCCTACCGCTACCTCACGCACCCCGAGTACGCGCAGGCCCGCGCCGGGGAATTCGGACTGCGCGTGGACCGTGACTATCTCGAATCCCGCAAGAACTTCTACCGCACTGCGGATGAGCTCGACATGGACGAGATGATCCGTGACTTCGTCGCCGGCTGCTGCCCCGACATCACGATGGACCTCGTGGACGAGTACATCGACAAGATGGGCGCGCTCGCCACCACACACGACATCGTGATCGGCGGCGGAGTCTGAGCGTTCTTCCGCGCTGACTCTCCCGGCGGCTGCCCCCGCATCCACCTCCCGCTGCCTCCGGGCACCTCGCTGCGCCTTCACCAACCTCCGCATGCCCATTTCGCTGCCCGTGGCCAGATCCGGCCGCGGAGAACGGGGAGAACTACATTGAGGACACAGACCGCTTCCAGCAACCAGCTTCTCGTACATGAGATGGTCGCTGCCCAAGCCCAGAAGCACCCCGATGCCGTCGCGCTGCGCTGGCCTGACGGTGAGCTCAGCTACCGCGACCTCCAGACGGCCATCCAGAGGCTGGCTGGCCACCTTGCCGGAACCACCCGGGCCGCGCTGTTCAACGACCGCTCTCCGGAACTGGCCATTGCGGTCCTCGCGGTCCTGTCCGGCGGTGGCTCGTACGTCCCGCTCGACAACACCTACCCGCGGGGCCGACTCGATTACATGCTCGCCGACAGCGGTGCCGACCGCCTGCTGTGCCGCGCCCACCTCGCCAACCTGATCACCATCCCCGACGGCTGCGAACTGGAGATCCTCGACCCTGTCCTGGACGACCTGCACGCCAGCGATCTGCCGGAGTGGGGCGCCAAGTCCGCCCCCGAGGACCTCGCCTACATCAGCTACACATCCGGGTCCACCGGCCGTCCCAAGGGAGTGGCGATGCCCCACGGGGCCCTGGCCAACCTGAACTCCTGGCAGGTGGCCAACTCCGGCTCTACCGTGGGCTGGAACACCCTGCAGCTGTGGCCGCTGAGCGTGGACGTCTCCTTCCAGGAAATCTTCGGAACCTGGTCCAGCGGCGGCACCCTCGTCCTGATCGAGGAGGACGTCCGCCAGGACCCGCGCAAGCTGCTCGCCTACATCGACGAACAGCAGATCCACCGCGCCTTCCTGCCGTTCGTCTCCCTGCACCAGGTCATCGAGGCCGCCGTCCAACAGGACCGCTATCCCGCATCGCTGCGAGAGATCATCACCGCAGGAGAACAGCTGCAGATCGGGGACTCGGTACGGAAGTTCTTCACTTGCACCGGAGCAACTCTGGAGAACCAGTACGGCACCACCGAGACGCACGTGGTCACCGCGGAGAAGCTGGTCGGCGATCCCGCCGCGTGGCCGGTCCTGCCCTCCATCGGCACAGCCATCACCAACACCGTCGTCAAGATCGTCGACGGCGATATGCAACCGGTCTCCGCAGGCGAGGTTGGCGAGATCTGCATCGGTGGCATCGCCGTCGCCGACGGCTACCTCAACCGCCCCGAGCTGACCGCCGAACGCTTCCGTGTCTGGCCCGGCCCCAACATCCCCGCCTATCTGACCGGCGACTTCGGGCGTCTCCTGCCTGACGGGAAAATCGAATTCCTCGGCCGCCGCGACACCCAGGTCAAGATCAACGGGTCACGTGTCGAGCTGGGCGAGGTCGAGAGTCAGCTGAGGGAATTGCCCGGCGTCAGTGACGCGTTGGTCACCGTCCATCCGACCGCATCAGGCCAGAACGTCCTCGCCGCCCACTGCGTCCGCATCCCCGGCACCGAGATCGAGGAATCGGTTCTTCGCGACGGGCTCAGCCAGGTTCTGCCCCGGCACATGGTCCCGGCCCACTACGTCGTACTGGACGCCTTCCCCTTCACCCCCACGGGCAAGGTCGACCGGGCGGCCCTGGCACAGGCCCTGCCCACGGTCTGACCGCAGCAGGTTCTTCCCTCCCCCTCCATCCGTCCGCCTCGGGGCCAGGAGACCCGCTTCTGGTCCCGAGGCGGCGACCGAGCATGCCTAAGCCCCGAGCCAGCCAGCGAAAGGCAGCCTGATGGACCTTCTGAAACGACCACCCGACACTTCTCGCCGCATGCGCAGAGAAGTCACGCTCCCACAATTGATCTTCCTCAGCATCGGCGGGCAGATTGGCTCTGCCTGGCTGTTCGCCGTCCTGTCAGCCGCCGGAATCGCTGGTCCCGCCGCGATCCTCTCCTGGGTGATTGCTGGCGCCGTCTTCATGGTCATCGCCCTCACCTGGATAGAACTGGGCGCCATGCTTCCCATGACAGGCACCGTGGTCCGCTACCCCTATCTCACCCACGGCGCCTTCACCGGATGGATTACCGGCTGGGCCGCCTGGCTCTTCGCCGTCTCCATCCCGGCCGTCGAAGCCGTCGCCGTGATGACCTATCTCGGCAGCCGTTTCCCCAACCTTCACGTCGTCGAGCAGCGCAGCGGCACCACCATGCTGACCTGGCCCAACGGGATCCTCTGCGCCATCGCTCTGATGGTGATCTTCTTCCTGATCAACATTGCGGGGATCCGCAAGTTCAGCGAAGCCACCAACTGGGTCACCATCTGGAAGATCGCCGTTCCCGTCATGACCTTCCTGCTGCTCTTCTTCATCCTGCGCAGCGACAACTTCTCCCTCGGCGGAGGATTCCTGCCCACAGGCGGCGCCAGCACCGTACACGCCGTCTCCTCCACCGGCATCGCCTTCGCCTTCGTCGGCTTCCGCCAAGCCCTCGACTTCGGCGGCGAAATGAAGAACCCGCAACGGGATGCCAAGATCGCCATCATCGTGGCCATCGTCGTCCCGACCATCCTGTACACCCTGCTGCAGATCGCCTTCATCGGCGCCGTCGACTGGCAGGACGCCGGTGTGCGGCCCGGAGACTGGGCCGCCCTCAACAACAGCTCGTGGGCATCCGGCCCCTTCTTCCACGCTCTGGACGCCGCAGGCACCGCTGCCTTCGCGGCCTTCGGGAACCTCCTTCTGGTCGACGCTGTACTCTCCCCGGCCGGTGCGGGCTGGATCTACCTGGGCAACAGCGCCCGCGTCAGCCAGGCCCTCGCCCTGCATGGCGCCGCCCCCGACGTCTTCCGACGCCTGTCCCCGCGTGGCATTCCGGCCACGACCACCTTCGTCTGCTTCGCCGTCGGCTGCCTCTTCTTCATCCCTGCCCCCAGTTGGTACCAGCTCGTCTCCTTCATCTCCGCCGCTGGCGTCCTCACCTTTCTGATGGGCAGCGCCAGCCTCTCCTCGCTCCGCAGAACCGCCCCCGACCTCCCGCGCCCCTTCCGGCTGCGCTGGGCCACCCTGTGGTCACCGGCCAGCTTCACCTGCAGCGTGCTGGTGATCTACTGGTCCGGTTTCAGCACCCTGGTCACCCTGCTGGTGACCGTTTTCGCCGGACTGCCACTCTTCGCCGTCTACACCGCGGCGCGCCGAGGATGGGTCACATCCGCACTTGCCATGCCGCTCAGTGTCGTCTTCCTCGCCGTCTGGATCTACGTCAACGCCGCCGGAGGATGGTTCCTCGCAACGCCGGCCCAGCAGCACAGCGGATGGGGCTTCGGTTGGTACATGGCCGCGTTCAGCGGCAGTCTCCTCGCCTTCATCCTCACGCTGTGGGTTGTCAGCAATCCCACAGGACGCCGTCACATCGAACGAGGCATGTGGCTGGTCATCCTCCTATTGGCGCTCCTGCCCACGTCGTACTACGGCGAGTACGGCCCTCACACCGCCATCGCCTTTCCCGCAGACATCGCCGTTGTCGCCGCGATCTCCCTCCTGGCATACCGCTGGGCGGTCTCCAGCGGCTATCACACGGAAGACCTGGAACAAATCCTCCACTCGGAGAACAATCCCCGAGATGCCGACGAGCGCGACCAGCAAGCCCACAGCCGCACCGGAAACGAGCCAGCCGCTACCCAGCAGGACGGGGCATAGATCACACCCACGTGGTCGCATCCACCGGACGCGGTGGGGTCGCCTACCATCCGGCGCGAAAGCAACGGATATCGCTGGCCGGGACGATGCTGCTCGGGAGCGCGGTGTTATCGGGGAGCAAGTTGTGAGTGCTCCGGTTCAGCCCCGTCGGCTGGCGGCCGGATCGGATGCGGTGACGTGGGCTGCAACCGCGTCGCCGCTGGGGGCGTACCTCTCCAGGGAGCGGACGGAGGCACGGCGGGAGCGGGCCAGCAGCATCGGGGTGGAGGTGCCCCGCTCGGCATCGTGCGTCAGCGCGGAGTGCCGTAGCCGGTGCAGCGTGAAGCCCTCCAACTCGGCGATGCCCTCCGCGCGGGCCAGCGGGTTGGCCAACAACCGGGTGGACTCCTCGAAGATTTCCTCGGCCCGGTGGTAGGACAGCCTCGCTCGGCCGGTCTCCGGGCACACATCCAGCGCCACGGAGAACGGCGTCCTCGCCTTCCATCGTGTTTACCTCGGGCTGTGGAACAGCTTTGTCTCGTTACCGCTCGGCGCGGTGAACGGTTTGGGATGAGAGGTCCTCGGTATCGGGAATGGTGGAAGGCGACGCGCAAGTAGAAGCTGAGGACGGCCGAAAAGCATCGGTGCAGGGGAGGCCGAGTGGTCCGGGGCGGAGGCCCTGCGTCGGTACCCTGGAGCGCATGTCTACTGCCCCGGTTCGCGTTCGTTTCGCCCCGTCTCCGACCGGCATGTTTCATGTCGGTGGTGCGCGGTCCGCTCTCTACAACTGGGCGGTGGCACGACAGTCCGGCGGCATGTTCGTTCTGCGGATCGAGGACACCGATGCGGCCCGGAACAAGCCGGAGTGGATCGACGGCATCATCAACGCACTCGCAGCGATCGGCATCCACGGCGAGGACCCGGCCTTCGAAGGACCGTACTTCCAGTCGCACAACGCCGACCGGCATCGGGAGGCGGCCCAGCAGCTCTTCGAGGCCGGCCGGGCTTATTACTGCGACTGCACACGGGAGCAGCTGAAGGAGCGGACGGGGTCGGAGCACCTCGGGTATGACGGGTTCTGCCGGGACCGGGGGCTGGCCTTCGAGGAGGGGCGGGCGTTGCGGTTCCGGACGCCGGACGATGGTGAGACCGTCGTGGTCGACCTCGTCCGCGGGGAGCCGGCGTTCCCGAACAACGCGATCGAGGACTTCGTGATCGCCCGTGGCGACGGGTCCCCGGTCTTTCTGCTGGCCAACGTCGTGGATGACCTGGATGAGGGAATCACGCAGGTCATCCGGGGTGAGGAGCACCTGTCGAACACGCCGAAGCAGCAGCTGCTGTGGGAGGCGCTGGGTGCCGAGCCGCCGGTGTGGGCGCATCTGCCGGTGATCGTGAACGAGAAGCGGCAGAAGCTGTCGAAGCGGCGTGACAAGGTGGCGCTGGAGGACTACCTCGCCGAGGGTTTCCTGCCCGAGGCGATGGTGAACTACCTCATGCTGCTTGGCTGGGGTCCGGGTGATGACCGGGAGATCATGCCGTACGAGGAGTTGGAGCAGCTCTTTCGGATCGAGGACGTCAACACCGCCCCGGCCTTCTTCGATGTGAAGAAGCTGACGGCGTTCAACGGCGACTACATCCGCGCCTTGTCAGCGGAGCAGTTCGCTGCCGCCTGCGCGCCGTGGCTTGTCGCCCCGTACGCGCCGTGGCGCCCGGAGGCGTTCGACAAGGACGTCTTCGAGGTAGCGGCGCCGCTGGCCCAGACCCGGTTGCCGCTTCTCTCTGAGATCACCGGCTATGTGGACTTCCTGTTCCTCGACGAGCCTGTAGAGGACGAGGCGTCGTGGAACAAGGCGATGAAGGCGGGAGTCGACGGCATCCTGTCGGACGCTCGCTCCGAGCTGGCCGTTGTCGAGGAGTGGAGGGCGGACGATCTGAAGGCCGTCGTCCTCGCCGTCGGGGTGAAGCACGGGCTGAAGCTGGGCAAGGCCCAGGCGCCCATCCGGGTCGCGGTCACCGGCCGGACAATCGGACTCCCGCTGTTCGAATCCATGGAGCTGCTCGGCCGGGACCGCGTGCTGGCCCGTCTGGACGCGGCGGCCGGGAAACTGGCCGCACAGGCGTAGCCGCTGGTCAGGCGACCTGTGCGAGGAGGTCGCCCCAGGCGTTGCCGAAGTAGTTCAGGTCGAACCGGGCCAGGGCCTCGTACGCGGTCTTGGCTTCGGTCTGGCGGGCCGCCGCGCGTTCCCGGACCTGCGCTGGCAGGCGGCCGAGGTCCGGGGTCGGCTGGCCGGTCAGCGCGGCGAGGTCGCCCAGGCCGGCCACCGGGCGGATGAGACAGGGCAGGCCGAGCAGCAGGGCCTCGGCCGCGCAGCGGCTCCAGCCCTCCCGCATCCGGGGGAGGAAGATGCCGACGTCGCACGCGCGCAGCAGGCGTAGGTACCGCTCGCGTTCCACGTCGTAGTGGGCGCCGTTGGAGCCGATGGTGTTGCTGCCACTGGTGATCACCCGCATCCCCGGAACGTCGGCCAGGGCCGCCGAGACCTCCTCGGTGCCTTTCCAATGCACGGCCTTGCCCGTGTACACGCCGATCACGTCCGGGGACAGGCCGAACTCGGCGCGGCATTCGGTTCGGTCGAAGCCGCGGGCCCGCTCGACCTCGGTCATGTCGAAGGCGTTGTAGATCACCCGTACGTTGTGGACGCCTCGGGCCTGGAGGAAGTCCGCCCAGTACGGGGCGACGCACACCACGGCGGCGCATTGCGGCAGCACCCGGAACAGCCGTTCCCAGAGCATGGCCTCGACGGGGGCGGAATCGTGCTGCAAGGGCTCGTAGTGGTGCAGGAGGAACACCGTGCGGGCGCGCATCTCGGGTGTGAAGAGCAGCAGGCTGAGGTCATCCCAGACGAACGTGCCGGTGGCGTCGTTCAGCGCCCGGACGGTTGGGGCCACGCGGGCGAGGTGGCGGAGCTTGCGCCAGCGGCGGATGCGGTAGGTGCGCTTGTGGTCGGAGATCGTGCGCCACTCCACGTCGTCGGCCATCACCTCGTGGAGCATCCGCAGGTAGACCCGGCCGCCGGTCCGACCGACCGGCTCCATCGAGTGGACGACCCGTTTCACGGACGTATCTCCTGTCGGTGTCGGACGTACTCGGTGTGGAGTAGCGCGTGCATGGCCTCCAGGTGGGGGCTGAGGTCACGGGCGGCGTCGGCGAGCGGGAGCTGGAAGTCGGCCAGGCTCTGGAGGAACCGCCGGCTCCGGTCGGAGTTCGGTGAGGCGGCGAGATCGCGCAGGTTGTGGAGGCGGTCGGCGAGCCGCACGAGGAGGTCCTCGGACGGGAGCGCGGCTTGCTTTGCGCGCCAGCGGGTCTCGTCGCCGACAGCCTTTGGGCGCTGTTCGAGGCGGTGGTCCGCCGTCATTGCACGCAGGCGGGCGGTGAACGGGCCGCCGAGGTGTTGGACGAGCAGTGCCTCCGATCCGGGGGCCACCTCCAGGGCGTCGTGGAGGAGGGCGAGGAGGAGGGTTTCGGGGTGGCTGATGCCGATCTCTGTCCTCAGGAGCGTGATGACGGCCAGTGGGTGCTCCAGGTACGGCGTGCCCTGGTCGCGGGTGTGGCCGTCGTAGACGGTGAGGGCGAGGCCGCCGGCCACGCGGGCACGGGACCGCTCGTCCGCGTCCCATGCGGCGGCGCCGAGCACGGCCAGGATGTGGTCCAGGTTGATGGGGTTCATCCGCTTCACCTCGTACGGAGGGTTGTGGCGCAGGGGTCGGGCACGTGGTCGGCGAGCAGCAGGGTGTCGCCGACGGCGAGGGCGTCGAGGCCGAGGTCTGCCGCCGCTGGCACGGCCTGTTCGGCGGTCCGCAGGATCGGGGTGCCCTTGCGGTTGAAGGAGGTGTTGAGCAGCAGTGGTAGTCCGGTGCGGTTGTGGAAGTGCTGAAGGAGATCGCGTAGGCCCTGGTGGTCGGCGGCGACGGACTGGACGCGGGCGGTGCCGTCGTGGTGGGTGACCGCGGCGATGCGGTCGGCTCGGCACCGGCGGACGGTGGCGACTCGGTTCATGAAGGGGTCGCCCGCCGACATGAACCACTCCGTGGCGTGCTCGGCGAGGACGGCCGGCGCGAAGGGGCGGTACGTGGCTCGCTTCTTGATGGCATTGAGTCGGTCACGCGTGGTGGCATGGCCGGGGTGGGCGAGGATCGAGCGATGGCCGAGGGCGCGCGGCCCGAATTCGAGCTGTCCCTGCATCCAGCCGACGATGTGGTGGTCCGCAAGCAATGCGGCCACCGTGGGCGCCAGTTCCGGCCCGAGGCCGGTCAACGCGCGGTATCCGGGCGGCACCGCCGTCGTCGGCAGGGCACCCGGGTATGGGCCCCAGGCCGCGTCGGTCGGTACGGGGAGGCGCTCCTGCCCGAGCTGGTAGATCCAGGCGTACAGCGCGGCGCCCACGGCTGTGCCCGCGTCGTGCGGGGCCGGCGCCACGAAGAGGGTGTCGAATCCGCTGTCGGCGGCCAGTTGGCCGTTGAGGTGGGAGTTCAGGGCGCATCCGCCCGAGAACACCAACGTCGAGGCTCCGGTGAGTCGTTGCAGGTGGCGGGCGATGTGTACGACGGATTCGGCGAAGACTTCCTGGACGGCGGCGGCCAGGTCAACTCGCTCGTGTTCCGGCTGCTCCGCGGCGTTGTCGGCGGTCCAGGCACGGCCACCGAGCAGGAGCGGTGTGCTGCTGTCCGCGGAACCCCAGGGGTGATTGATGCGGATCTCGCCGTCGTCGCCGAGCTGTACGAGGTCCCGAACCTGGGCTCCGTAGTGCTGGGGGTCGCCGAAGGCCGCGAGCGCCATCATGCTGCCCTCTGGTTCGTCGCCGGGTGGGATCACCCGGCGGGCGAGGTTCCGGTAGAAGTGCCCGAGGGAGGAGTGGACGCGCCGGGGCCCGGCCGGGCTGGGGACGATGGTCGGCATGCCCTGGTGGAGGCGGTCGATGCGATCGGGCAGCAGGTCGTACCCGGTGATGCGCTCCCGGCCTGGGCCGAAGTCGGTGCCGAGGGAGGAGCCGCCGGCGTCGATGACGAGGCCCGCCGCGTGCTCATGGCCGGAGAGCAGGTAGCCGGAGAGCACGTGGGCCGTGTGGTGGGAGAGGAGGCGGAGGTGTTCGCCGAGCGGGGTGGGCAGGAGGGCGGCGAGTTCGTCCCGCTCTTCGGCCAGCCACCAGCCGGCGGCGGGGTTGGGGCGCATGGAGGCGGCCCAGACGGCGTCGATGTCCTGCGGTTCGAGGCCGGCGGCCTCCAGGCACCACTGGAGCGCGCGGGTCGGGGAGGCGAGCGTGCCCTTGCGAGTGGGGTGGTTGTGCTTGACGCCGCTCCAGCGTTCCTCTTCGGCTGCGTAGAGACGGCCGTCGACGACCAGGGCGGCGCTGGTGTCGTGGTGGAAGTTCAGTCCGAGGACTGCGGGCATGATGGTGTACCTCCGGTCTGGGGTCAGACGGTGAGGGCGGGGGCGGGAACGCGGGTGGCGCCGGAGTCGGTGTACTCGTGGCAGCGCAGGCAGAACCGGAAGTGGTGGCCTCGGGGCGCGAACACCTTGGCCGCGAAGTCCTCGTCCCAGATGCCGAATTCGCTGTCGACCTTCGCCATGGCGTTGAAGCAGCGGTAGCAGGACCCGTCCATCTCGATCATCAGGTGCTGGTCGAGGTAGCGGTCGCAGATGCCGCGCAGCTCGTTGGTCGGCTGGCCGATGTCGACGTGGTGCACGTGGTTGGTGACGTGGACGGCCCCGTACGTGTCGCACAGCCTCGCGAGCTGCGCGAGGCGGGAAGAACTGATGCCTTCCAGGACGCTGTTGATGACCACGGTCTTGCCGGCCTCGCGGAGGCGGGGGACGACGGCGTGCACCTCGTCGTAGTTCTCGTGCTCGTCGTCGCAGCCGATGAGGACCTGGTCGTACGAACGGAGGGTTGCCTCCATGATCCGCTTGTTGCGGGCCAGGGTGATGGCGTTCGTGCCCAGGACCATGACCTTGCCCGGCAGGCGGGTGCGGGCCGCGTCGCTGAGGGCGGGGAAGTCCCGGTGCACGGTGGGCTCGCCGCCGTTGATGTGCAGCTGCTGGAAGGGGATGGTCTCCAACCGGGCCAGGACGGTGGAGAACAATTCCAGGGACATGTTCTCGCCCTGGGCGCCGTCGGCGAAGATGCAGAAGTCGCAGGACCGGTTGCACTTCGTCGTGATCTTGATCTTCGCCGTCTTCAGGGTACGGGGCAGGGGCGCACGCGCGGGCATGGCGGGACTCCTTGGGCAGGCGGTGTCAGGGGTGGATGTCACTGGTGGTGAGGCTGAGGAAGTCCTCCACGGTGGACTTCTGCCGGTGCCAGAGCGCGAGGCTCGTGCGCAGGGTGTCCGCGGTGGTCGGTCCGGTGGGGATCAGCGTCGCCATCCGGGCGGCCAGCCGTTGGGCGGAAGTAACCTCGTTCGCCGCGAGCGCGGTCAGCGTCCGCGCGGCGGAACGGAGTTCCTTCTCCTCCCGGCGGATCAGGTAGTCGGTCGCCACGCCGGGCGGCGGATCGAGGTAGTAGAGCCAGCGGGCGACGCGTACGCGGAGCATCCCGGCGGTCATCACCCAGTCGGGACAGTCAGGATGGGCGTGTTCGTCGGCCTGGTCGGCGGTGCGGTCGGTGTCGGGGATGCGGCGCATGGCCGCTTCAAGGGCGACGTGGGCCGTGCGGAGCAGGTGACGTGGACTGAGCGGACGGGCATCGGGTTGGTCTTCGGCGTGCCGGAGGAACAGCTCGGCGTACCCGTCAAGCCCGTCCGGGCGCCACTGGGTGAGGGCGGCGGTCTTGCCGGGGCAGCGGGTCCGTGTGGCGAGCGCGGCTGCGGCGAACCAGCATGGGGCAAGGTAGTGCCAGGCCACGCAGTGGCGCCGGTACGCGGTGATGTCCTCGACCACGTTGTCGGTGCTGTCCGCCGCCAGCTGGTACCGGCCGCCCAGCCTGGCCTTGAGGATCCCCTGGTAGAACCGCTCGTCGACCTCGCACCACGGCGCCATCTGCGCCCGGGACTTCCAGCGCTGGAAGTCCCGGGCACTGCCGCTGATCAGTGACCAGGTCGCAAGCTCGGGCGCGGAGACGAGCCGGCCGTCCGCCTCGGCAACGGTGAACGCGAAGCCCGGCGGGTGCTCCAGGAGACGCCGATGGGAAATCTCCCGACCGACCGAGGCGGTATGCGCGGCGGCCAGGCGGTGGTTCCACTCCTCCCAGTCCGCAGGGGGCCGGGGGAGGAGGACCCGGACGTCGATGTCGGAGTGGGGAGCCAGCAGGTCGGCCGGCTGCCATTTGTGGGTGAGCATCACCGCCCCGACGTCGTGCGCGTCCAGCTCGCGTTCGTACAGCGCTCCGAGCCCCGTGTACAGGTGCGGCGCCTCGGCCACGACCATCACCGCTCCCCGGTGGAGGCACGGGCACAGGCGGGCTGTGCCGCGTCCGTGGAGAGGAGGGGGAGCAGGGGCAGGACCGGGGTGCCTTCGGGGCGCTCCATCCGGTCCCAGCGCAGGTCGTAGTCGACGTAGTGGAAGCCCTGCCAAGCGTCGTTGGTGTTGCGGTCGAGCATGGCCTGGAAGAGGTGGGCGAATGCGTCGCCGAGGGTGCCGTCGGCGAGGTGGGGCTTCAGGGGGATGTCGCGGTTGTGGAGGATGCAGGGGCGGGCCACGCCGGTAGGGGTGATCTTGATGCGGTTGGCGTCGGAGCAGGTGGCGCAGCTGGAGTTGGAGATGAAGCCGATCGAGCCCGCCCAGCCGTCGGGGCGGAGGTACTGCCCGGGGCTGCGGACCCCGAGTTCGTCCCTGCGGACCTCGCCGGCGTTCGTGAACCACTCGTGGAGGCGGTCGCGTACCTCCGCCTCGCTGATGAATTCGGTGTCGAACAGCGCCTGGGCGGGGCCGATGTTCTGGAGTTCGATCAGGCGGACGGCGATGGGCAGGTCGCGGGCGAGTTCGGCCACTGCGAAGGCGTCGTCCAGGTAGGAGCGTTGGAGAACGCAGTTGATCTTTACGCGTAGGCCGAGGGAGAGGGCGGTGTCGAGGGTGCGCCGGGTGGTGCGCGGGTCGCCGCCGCCCATGATCTCGGCGGACCGGTCGGGGTCGAGGCTGTGGAGGCTGAGGTTGAGGTATGTCAGGCCCGCGCTGTGGAGCTTCTCGACGCTCAGGCCGCGGCGCAGGTTGCCGTGGCTGGTCATGCCGATCGCGGCGTCGGACCCGAGGCCGTCGGCGAGGCCCGCGATCACGTCGAGGATGTCCGCCCGGAGGGTCGGTTCGCCGCCGGAGCAGTGTGCTTTCCTGATCTTCCAGGCGCCGGCCTCGGAGGCGATGGCCGCGTAGTCGGAGGCGGTCAGGGGACGGTCCTTGTGCCCGTAGTCCGGCATGCAGCGGGGCTTGCAGAACACGCAGTCCAGGTTGCAGAGCGAGTTCAGGGTGAAGGCCAGGTAGGGGTGGTTGCGGCCGGTTGCGGCGAAGGCGGCGGCCAGGTCGTGGTGGTGTGCGGTGGGCATCGGTCAGCCTCCTACGAGGGGTGAGCGGGCATCGGGCACCTCGGCCAAGCCGTTGAGCGGCTGGCCGGCTAGATAGCGGCGCAAGTTGTCGGCGAAGAACGCGACCGCGTCGTCCATGTACGTGCGGCTGAGCGTCGAGCTCTTCGGCGTGAGCAGGACCCGGGGGTGGAGCCGCAGCGGATGGCGGGCGGGCAGCGGCCTCGGGTCGGAGACGTCCAGAGCGGCGCCCCGAAGGTGGCCGGTGTTGAGGGCCGCCAGGAGCGCCCTCTGGTCGACGGTTGCCGCGCGGCCGAGGTTGAGGAAGAGCGACCTGGACTTGAACGCCGTGAACAGGTCACGGTCGAAGAAGCGGTCCGTGCCCCGGGTGGCGGGCAGCAGATCGACCACCACGTCGGCGACGGCGACCGCCTGGTGCACCGCCGACGTGTGCATCCATGTGATCCCACCCTCGGCAGCGACCGGCGGCGTCCGCCGTACGCCGATCACGTACATGCCGAAGGCGCGGGCCACGCGGGCGACGTGTTCTCCGATGCTGCCGCAGCCGACGATGGTCATCGTTGCCCCCGCCAGATCGAAGAACTCGTCGGCCAGGTCGTCCTTCCACCAGGTCCGGTTCCGCTGGGCGAGTCGGCTCATGAAAAGCCCGCGGGAGAAACCCAGGACCATCCCCATGGCGTGCTCGGCCATCGGCCGGCCGTGGAACCCGAACGAGCGGGTCAGGGCCACCCCGACGGAGCGGGCCTCGGCGACGGGCAGATGGTCGGTACCGGCGGCCGGGGAGGCGATCCACCTCAGACGAGGTGCGCCGGACAACCACGACGGCTCGAACCTCCAGCCGAAATAGATGTGAGCCTCGGCCAGCTGGCGCGGTACGGCCTCCTCGGTCGCCGTACGGAACTCCACGTCGGGGAAGGCGGCGGACAGCGCACGCTCGTGTGCGGCGGACAACTGCCAGAAGGAGTGCGGGGACTCCAGACTGATCAACACCACCGGTCGGTTCATCGTCCTCGGCCCTCCGCGGTGGGCGACGGCGCCAGTGCCCAAGGGGCGATGCGTTTGATGACGGAGCCGATGCTGGCCGCGTAGTTGTGGCGCGAGCGCACCAGGGCTGCCCCGGCGCTTCGGAGCCGGTCGCGTTCTCGGGGCAGGACGGTCAGTGCGCGATGGAGCGCGGACGCCAGGGATTCGGGATCCCGTGGCATGGCGGTGAACCCGGTCTCGCCGTCGACGACGGTTTGGGCCAGTCCGCCGGCGGTGGTTGCCACCACCGGGCCGGCGCCCGCCGCGAACGCTTCCAGAGGGATGCGCCCGAACGGCTCCTCCCGCGATGGCACGATGATCGCGCGCAGTGCCGGGTTGTGCAGCCAGGCGCGGATCGCGGGGGTGAAGTGCGTGATCAAGGTCGCGTCCAGGTTGCACCTGCGGATGTATGCCGCCAGGTCCTC
Organism: Streptomyces chiangmaiensis; assembly: GCF_036281785.1. NCBI lineage: Bacteria > Bacillati > Actinomycetota > Actinomycetes > Kitasatosporales > Streptomycetaceae > Streptomyces > Streptomyces chiangmaiensis. Next base: position 23,923 of record NZ_JAYWVC010000054.1, read on the forward strand.
CTGGTACGAGGTCGGGCGCTCGTGCTCGTCCGCGGTCACGGCAGCCAGGAGCAGGTGCGGGGTGCGGACCTTGCGCTCCTTGAGAATGCGCAGCGCCTCCAGGAGGTCGTCGAAGCCCTTCGTCGGCACGGCGCGGCCCATGGCGAGCAGGAATCCGGCGCGGGCGTTGAAGGGCAGGGGCGGTGCGCCGACCGGCTTGGCCATCTCCTCCCGGATCAGTCCGTTCGGGACGCTCACGATGCTCTTTCGCGGGACGTCGTAGCTGACGATGAGATGGCCCTGCATATGGGAGGAGATGGCACCGATCCGCCCTCCTCGGGTGGTCGCCGCGCGCAGGGCGTCGCGCTCCCATCGGACTCGGGACATGTCCTTGGGCCGCGTCAGCGCGGTCGTGGAGCGAGGTATGAGCAGCAGGTCCATGGCAGGCGACGTGTAGGGAGCCAGCCCGAGGAACGGGATGTCCAGGCCGATGAGCAGGGACCGGCTCGCTCGATCTGCGATACGCAGGGCTGCCTCGCCCGCCAGGTCGCACAGTTGCACGGAGCCGTGGATCGAGTCCGGCGGCGCCTGCACCTCAGGAATCGTGATGACCTCGGCGCCGACCTGTCGCAGCATCTGCTGGACCTCGCTGGTCCACCGCCGGTCGTGCGCTCCTGCTGTCTGCGGAACGTGCGGGGTGATCACGGAGAGGCGGCCCGGCGGCAGCAGACGGGTGAGGGCTGTGAGGAAGGCGCGGTTACTGAAACCGGTGCCCGACTCCGCGCCGAAGAAGCCCTCGTGGAGGGCAACGACGACACGGGGCTGCCGGGCCGCGTCCGGTACGTCCGTGGGCGAGGGTGGTGGAGTCGCGTGGTCGATGCGCACCGTCTGGTGCCTCCTTCGAAGACGGGGTTTCGCGGGCGTGGGCATCAGGTCTCGGCGGTCGAAGGGTGGGCCTCGCGGGTGAGTCGGCACCAGGCGCGGGTGCCGTGGGTGCCGGTCGTCAGCGACCAGGCGTCGGCAAGGGCCTCGACGATGACCAGTCCGCGTCCCGATTCGGCCTCCTCCCCAGCGACCGGAGGAGGTGCGGGTGTGGGACGAGAACAGCCGCCATCGGTAACGGTGATCTCGACTTCCAGGCCGCCGACGGTCGGACTTTTGCGGTCGACACACAGGACCAGGGGCGGGCTGCCCGAGACGAACGCGTTCGTCGCGAGCTCCGACGTGATCAGGCGGGCGTCATCGAGCAGGTCCGTCGCGGTGCCGTGGAGCGCAACCGCCACAGCCTCACGAGCGACCTCGGCTGCCTTCGGTCCATACGGCAGATCTGTGATCAGCGTGGTTGCGTGGTCGCCGTCCGTGTGGCCGTGGTTGGGGGCGGAGGCCGGCTGCGCACTTATCGGCCAGCCTCGGGAGGTACTCGTGCGGTGTGTCAAGGCCCCACCCCTTCTCCGTCGGCATCGAGGGCGGCGCCTTCCGCCCGGCTCCAAGAACACCGGAGGAGGGCGGTCACGCAGGACCCGATCAACGGGTCAACTCGGTCAACTTCCTTGAGGAGGAGGTGAATCAGCCGCCTGAGGGCGTCACCATGAGGGAGCGCGAGAAGTGATGCGAGAAGTGATGGACGAACCACTGGGGCAAGAGGTGGTCGCAGGTGGCACCACAGGCAGGGGAACCCAACGCCGTGCTGGCGGGGTGTCTCGACGAACTCGGGTGGAGCCCGAAGGCTCTCGCCCGCAAGCTCAACAGGGTGTTCGGAGTGGGGACGGTAGCCGAGTCGGCGCCGTACCACTGGCGGGACGCCGGTTCCCTGCCGCGCTCTCCGCTACCGATGATGGCCGCCTACGTGCTCTCCCAGGAACTGGGTAGATCTGTCTCAGTGGCCGAACTCTGGCAGGGCCGCGTGGGCGACTCCTCAGCGCTGGTCCCGGCTGACACGGATCTCGCACGGCCCTGGACCGTGCAGGGCATGGAGGCGATCGTGGAGGACTGGGTGATGGGAGGGCTCGTCGACCGCCGCCGGTTCCTCGCGATCTCGGGCGCGGGGCTCCTCGCGATCGTCGCCCAGTACCTCGACGGCACCGCGGGGCGTGGCCAGTACGCGCCTCGGATCACGCCGTCTCCGGGCACCGATCCGCTGGTGGACCAGGTCGAGCAGCACCTGCCTATGCTTTCCGCGCTCGACGACGAGCACGGAGGGGCACGTCATCTCCCTTACGTGGGTGTCCAGTTCCGGGCCGTCGGGCTGCTGATTCGCGAAGGCGGTCACTCTCCCGGCGTCGCGAGTCGCCTGATCCGCGCGCTCGCGGAGATCGGTCAGCTGGCCGGCTGGATGGCCTTCGACGCGGCCGACCACGGTCTGGCCCAGCGCTACTTCGCCACGGCGCTGCGGGCGGCACACCAGGTCAACGACCTGCCCTTGTGCGCCCACATCCTCGGGGACCTCTCCTTCCAGGCGGCGAGCCGGGGCCACCCCGCGGACGCCATCGCCCTCGGCGAGGCTGCCCGCCGCGCCAGCGACGCCGCCCCGCCCGGCGTTCGGGCGTCCGTCCTGTCCCGGCTCGCCTACGCGTACGCCGCTGCCGGCCGCGACAACGACTTCGCCCACACCCGCGGGGCCGCCCGCGAACTGATCGCCAGCCGGGACGGCAGCCAAGAAGAACCACGCTGGATGTATTTCCTCACCGACAACCACCTGGACTGCCAGGCCGGTTACGGCCTTGTGCAGATGGGCCGTGCGCAGCTCAAGGCAGACGGCGGTACGAGGGGACGGCGCTTCCTCACCCGGGGGGCTGAGATGCTCCGGTCCGGGGCGTACGACGTCCCGCGCGGCGACCCCAGTCAACGCAGGGCCATGTTCGAAGGGGCGTGGCTGGCCCTGGGGCACAGCGCCCACGGTGAGCTGGAGGCCGCCTGCAAGGTCGGCCAGATCGCCGCTGACCGCCTCGACGTCGTGCGCTCGCCTCGAAGCGCGGCCCTGCTCCACCGGCTTGCCGCCGACCTTCGTCGCCGACAGCGAAACCCTCACGTGCGCAGCTTCCTGCCGACCCTGGAGCACGCCCTCGCCGAACACGCCCCGTCCACTCCACCCGGCCGTTAAGGTCGGCAACATGACCGCAGGGGAGCGCGTTGTCGTCGTCGGCGCCGGGGTGACCGGGCTCACCACCGCCGTCGTTCTCGCCGAGGCCGGAGCCTCGGTGCACGTGATCGCCGAACAGGTGCCGGGCGGCACGTCGCTGGCCGCCGGGGCGATGTGGGGGCCCTACCTGGTCGAACCGAAGGACAAGGTGAACCAGTGGGGGCAGAGGTCCCTGGAGATCTTCAGCGAACTGGCCGAGGACCTGGCTACAGGCATCCGGCTCACCAGCGGCATCGAGGCGTCCCGCACAGCCGAGGCTCCGCCGGACTGGGCCACCGCCCTGCCAGGCTTCCGGCCCTGCGAGCCGGCCGAACTCCCACCCGGCTTCACCGCCGGCTACCGGTTCACCGTGCCCCTGATCGACATGCCCACCTACCTCGACTACCTCCTGCGTCGTCTCCATGCCTCCGGAGGAACCGTCGAGCGGCGACGTCTGACCTCGCTCGCGGACGCCCACCCCGCCCCCGCGATCATCAACTGCGCGGGCCTCGGCGCCCAGAAGCTGGTCCCGGACCCTGGCCTCCAGCCCATCCGCGGCCAGCACGTCGTCGTCACCAACCCGGGACTGACCGAGTTCTTCTCCGAGGACACAGGCCCGTCGCCCGAATTGCTGTGCATCTACCCCCACGGCGACACAGTCGTCCTGGGTGGCACGGCCATCGACGGCGAGGGCGACCTCGCCCCCGACGACAAGGCGGCGGCCGACATCCTCGCCCGCTGTGCCGAGATCGAACCCCGTCTCGCCCAGGCGCGCATCCTGGAGCACCGGATCGGAGCCCGACCTACCCGAGCCACAGTCCGGGTGGAGGTGGACCGGTGGGAGGACGGCACCGTGGTCGTGCACAACTACGGGCACGGAGGTGCCGGCGTCACATTGTCGTGGGGATGCGCTGAGGAAGCTCGGGGGTTGCTGTCGGTCAGGTGAAGGTAAATGCGGCGCAGTTCATCTATTGCGGCGCATCCAGGTGCTGACTCTGGAGGAACAGGCGTGGTATCGCCGAACGCGGAGAAGGATCCGGATGTTGCCGCCGCCATCATCGTTCACGGGGGACGTGTTCTGCTGGTGCGTCGTCGTGTCAGCGAAGGTTCGCTGTCCTGGCAGTTTCCCGCTGGAAAGGTCGAACCCGGCGAGACCCGGGAAGACGCCGCTGTGCGGGAGACCCAGGAGGAGACCGGCCTGAGAGTGGTAGCAGTGGAACTGCTCGGTGAGAGGATCCACCCGACGACGGGCCGGCGGATGTCGTATACCGCGTGCGGGGTAGTGAGCGGCACGGCCGCCGTTGCGTCTCCCGAGGAGTTGGCCGGAGTGGCTTGGGTCGCCCATGGCGATATCCCGCGGTATGTGCCGTACGGCCTGTTCCAGGTGGTACAGGACTACCTTGACGCGGCCCTGTCCTCCTGAGCGGCCTCGGGTTGGTTCTGTTCATGAGTTCCGGATGGCAGATGTGCACGACTTGGGGGCCCCGCCCGGGCCGTGCGCCAGCGTCCGAGCGCCCCATAGGGTGATCTGATGTTCGATCGCTTGGAGATCAGGGTGTTGCCGCCTGGACCGCGGTTCGCTGCGCAGCTGCGGTTCTGGGTAAACGGTGAGGATGTGGTCGAAGAGGCGGTCGGCGAAGGGGGCCGCGGACCGTACGCGGCTGATGTGCTGCCGTTGGGCCGATCCAGCCTTCTACGGGCGACCGGTGAGGCGCGCCGCCTGGAGCTGGGGGAACCGGACTGCACCGGTGGACGCTGCGGCTTCCTGATCGTGGTCGTGCAGCGGTTCGGGCAGGTCGTGCAGTGGTCGGACTGGGAGGTTCCGTAGGAGGCGCATACCCCCGTGCCCCACCTCCCGCCGGAGCTCCACTTCGACGCGAGCCAGTACGACACCGAAGTGGCTCGCGCTGAAACGGACCCCTGGTGGCAGGTGCACCCGTAGTCCAGCACTGCGCGACCTCGCCCGGCCCGCGGGGGCTCTTACCAGCTCAGCTTCCTTGGCCAACGGGGAACACCCAGCGGGTCACGGCCCTGCGGGCAGGGGCGCGGTCCGAATAGAACTCGCGGCAGGCGGAGTGACACACGCCCGGCGGGCAGCCAGTGGCCGTCCGCCGAGCGCTTCCACAGGTGGATTGTGGCCGTGTCGCCCCTTGTCAGAAGGTGTACGGGGCGAAGAGGCGAACGGGCTCGAGTATGGAGCCGAGCAGGTGGTCGAGCTCGGCACGATCGTCTTCTGTCATGAGTTCGACGGCATTGCCGAGGGTCTTCTCGGTGAGCTGTTCCATGTATGGGGCGAGGAAGTGCTCCAGGGCTTCGGGCGTTTCCGCCTTCTGCATGTAGCGGTCGATCTGCGCCTTTACCTCCTCGACTTCGGCGCGAGTGGCGCCGAAGGCCGTGACCTGTTCCTCCTTGGTGAAGGGGCGGCCGTCCCGGTGGGACCAGGTGTTCGTGTCGGGACGGTATTTGAAGTCCGCATCGCAGAGGAGAGTGACGATGTGCGGTCGGATTTCGGACTGGGTCATGCAGGATTCCTTCCGGTGGTCGGGTGGGAAGGTCCATGGTCTGGAGAATCGCCGGTTGGGCTAACCGGCGATCGTCGGCTATGTTCGTCGGCTCACGAATTGCGGTCAGCGTCGTCGCGGAGAGCTGTTTGCGGGCCTGGTCCCGGTTTGTGCGGCTCGTGCTGGCGATGAGTCGGCTCGGTTGCCTCGTGTGCGGCGGCCTGGGAAGTTCTGGGGATCGGCTGGGAGATCGGCCATTCGCCGCAGTCGCCAGACCAGCACGTCGCTCACCCGCTCCGCTGTGTCCAGCTCCCGTCGCGCAGCGGCTTTGACGAGCAGGCTGGCCGGGTTGCGGCCGGCGGTCTGGGCGTCGGCGAGGGTAGCTGCGAGAGCGGGCCAGCCGGGTTCGACGAGGATTCGGTCGGCCAGGTCGGGCAGGGCGTGGCGCAGGACGGAGGCTTCGTGCCGCTGCAGAGATGGGGCCAGGCGGCGGCCCCGCTCGCGGAGTACGGTCATCGGCTGATTGGCGGCGGCCTGGTAGGCGGCGCGCAGGTGTTCGGCCGCCTGCTGAGCGGCTGCGGCCTGCTGGGCGTGTTGCTTCTTCGCGTGCCAGTTCGCCGCCGCGATCGCGAGGAAGAACACCGTGTCGATGAGCATGGCCGTGGTGGCGCCGTCTTCTCCGCGGCCGAAGGCCGAGCCACTGTGGACGAGGTCGCGGGCGGCTCGCCGCAGGGCTTGGTCGTGGCCGTGCGCGGCGCGGATATGGGAGCGGGAGGCCCGTTCGAACGCGGTGGCGGCGGCCTGGAGTTCGTGGCGGGTGTGGGCGGCGGAGGTTTTGGCGAGGGCGTCGAGGACTTCCCCGGTGACGGCGATCTGGGCGGCGATCACGCCGTCGTCGCCGTGGTCGGTGACGAGGAGTGCCTGCCAGGCGGCGGTGGTGGCGCGTCGGCGCGCGGACGCGGGTTCGGTCACCGGCGGCGGGGTCGGTTGCTGGGCTTCGTCGGGGGCGGGCTGGGTCCAGCGTTCGCGGATGCGGGGCAGGGACAGGTCCGGGGCGAGTTTGGAGCCGGAGTAGAAGACGGGCTCGCCCTTGCCGTTGCGGTCGCCGGGGAGGGCGACGGTGTAGCCGAGGGTGTCACCCGACGGTGCGATGCGGCGTCGGATGAGCAGTCCGGCGGCGGCGAGGCGGTCGAAGAACTCCTCCTCGCTCGCCGCGCCGGCCACGGAGCGGCGGACGGACTCGCGGAGTTCCTCGCGCGGTGTGCGTTGCCGGTTGTGGCGTTGGGCTTTGTGGCGTTCGGCGCTGGTGGGGCGTTTGGCGGCGGTGCCGTCGCCGGGTGCCACACGGTGGAGGCCGTATTCGGTTTCGATGTGGCGGCATTCGGCCTGGGCGCGTTTGGCGGAGCGGTGGTGGTCGGGGCGGCGGCCGTCTTCGCGGACCAGGGTGGCGATGAGGTGGATGTGGTCGTCGGCGTGGCGGACGGCGGCCCAGCGGCAGCCGGCGCCGTCGCCGGGGTCTATGCCGGTGGCGGAGATGACGCGGCGGGCGATGTCGGCCCATTCGGTGTCGGTGAGGGTGCGGTCGCCGGGGGCGGCGCGGACGGAGGCGTGCCATACGTGTGTGGTGGGGCGTGTGTCTTGGGGGAGGAGGTGGAGGGGTTCGTCCAGGAGTTGGGCGAGGTCGTCGAGGGTGGTGTTCGGGTTGCGGCCGGGGTCTGGGGCGAGGCCGTCGTAGGAGGCGGCGAGGTGGGGGTCGGTGTGTTCTTCGCGGCGGCCGGGGCCGTAGAGGTAGGCGAGCAGGCGGGTGGTGTCGCGGCCCTGCTTGTGGATGGAGGGGATCAAGCGGTACCGCGCTCGGTGTTCGGATCGGTGATGCGGGTGGTGGTGCGGCGGACGTCGTCGGCGGCGCGGTGGACGGCGGTGATGGTGGCGTCCAGGCCGTCGGGGTAGGCGCCGCTGTTGAGTGCGTGGGCGACCTGGTTGAGGTTGTTGTTGGCGTACCCGAGCTGGCGCCGGATCGCGAAGAGGGCGGTCAGGGTGTCCTGCTGGGAGGCTATGGTGGCGGCGGTGCGATCGAGATCGCGGGCGGCGGCGAGGGCACTTTGCGCGAGGAAGCCGGCGATGCTCATGCCGACAGCTTCGGCGCCGGCGGCGATGATCTCGTGCTCGCGTTCGCTGAGGCGGACGCTGTGCGCGCGGCGCTGCGTACGGGCGCGCAGGCGGGGCTTGCCCCGGCTTCGGCCAGGCTGCGGACCGCCCCCGGCCGCTGCCCCTGCCTCCCGTGCCCCCTGGCGCGGGAGGACGCCCGCCACCCCCGGGGCGGGCACGGGTTCGAACGCTCCCCCCGCGGGGGAGTGTCCGAACCTCCAACTTGCTGGCGCGTGGGTGGCTGGTGTGGTGGTCGTCTCCTGCTGGATGGTGGGGAGTTCGTGGTGACGCTTGTGCATGAGCGGGTGCTCCGTGGGGTGTAGGTGTGCTGGTGGCTGGTCGGGACTGATGCGGACGGGGTGGCGGTGACGGTTGGCTCGTCACCGGGTGGTCACTCGTCCCTGCGCTGGCCTGCGCAGGGACGAGTACGGCGGAGTCATGTGGGTGCTGCGTAGTCGGACGGGCGCGGTGGTGCGTGCGTGTGAGGGATCAGGGGGCGTCGACGGGGTCTTCGCGGAGGTCGTCCTGCCGGTCTGGTGCCGCGGTCTCGTTGAGTTCGGCCTGCAGTACGTCTTTGAGCGTCTCCGCGTCGGCCCTGCTGATGGACAGGCCCTTGCCGCGGATCGTCGCTTCGATGTGGCGGCGCGAGGCGCGGCCTCCGCGTCCCAGTGGTGCGGTGCGGGCCACGGTGAGGAGTTCGTGGTCGACAGCGTGGGGCTTCTGTGCGTCCGTCGTGGTCGACGGCAGCGGGGGTGGCGCCACATTCGCCACATCAGAGGTCTCCTGCGCTAGATCGATGTGGCTGCCGGCCACGTTGGGGAGGGCGGGGGCCTGCCGTTCGAGGGTGTCCTCGGTGCGGGAGGTGGGTTGGGGGCTGTCGTGGCCGTGGTCGGCAGGACTGTGGCGGTCGGTGGCTTCGGCCCGTTCGGGGCGGGGTGTGGGGTGGCGGCGGATGACGATGTAGAGGTGGACGGCGCCGGCCAGCGCGAGCGGGGCGACGGCGGACAGGACACCTGCGGTGACGTTGTCCAGGTGCAGTCCGTCCGGGCGGGTCTGCTCGTTGAGGCGGACGGCGTGCAGGGCGTTGGCCCAGATGCTCGTCACGGTGGCCACACCGACGAGCGTCCACACGTATATGCGGGAGTGCAGCGGTGCGGTGCGGAGCATGAGCAGGGCGCCGACGCCGATGGCGATGAACCCGTCGATCACGAGTGGGAAGGCGTAGGTGAGTAGTCCGCGGACGTGGATGGCGACGGCCATCTGGCGCAGGGCGTCGTAGGAGAGGGCGAAGGCGAACGCGGCGAGCAGGGCGACGCCGACGCGGATCGCGGACGTACCGGGTATGGCTTCGGGGGAGGTGCGAGCAGGCAAGGAGGGTGCTCCTGGCGGGGGTGGGGCGGGGCTGCTGGCGTCGGGCGAGGGGCCCGGCGTGAGGTGTGGCGACTCGTACCACTCGTTGCATGCCTGGTAGGGCTGGTACGGGTGGTGTGGTGATGGCGGGTCGACCCGTTGCGGGGCGGTCACCTGTCCCCGCTCTGACCTGCGCGGGTACGGGTGGTACGAGTCGAGGCGGGTCAGGCGGCGGTGTCGGGGGCGGGCTCTGCCGCCGCCTCGGCGCCTTGGACCGGAGGCTGGGGTTCGGGGCAGTAGCGGGTCCAGGCGTCGAGGAACTGGTTGCGCGTGAAGCCTCTGGCCTGGGTGCGGTCGGGGAAGCGGCGGTTGGCCGCTCCGATGCCGTAGTCCTTCAGCAGCAGCTGCAGACCGCGTGGCGTCAGGCCGTGGGCGCCGTACTCGGCCCATGGCGCTTCCTTGTCGGCGTTGAGGAACTCCAGCAGGCGGCTCGTGCGCAGCACTGCCGGGTCGCCCTCGGCGGCGAAGGCCCGTCGGATGTCGACGAGGACGCGGGTGCGCAGCCCGCCTTCCTCGTCCTGCCCGGCCTCGTACGCGGTCATGGCGCGGCAGGTGGAGCGGGCGAGCACGGGCCATTCGCCACCGGCGAGGTCGGCGACGATGACCAGCGGCTCCCAGGTGTCGGCGGCGCGGTCCTCGACGGGCATGGCCGGTTCCATGTTCATCGCCTGCGCGTGCAGTGGCTTCAGCCAGGCGGCGAGCCGGTTGCGTACGGCGTGCAGGGCGGGGGTGTCCCGTCCGGTGCGGAACGCCGCGACCGTTTCACCCGGTCCCCGTCGACGCATCCGGATGACCACGGACCGGTCCATGATCGTGTCGGGCAGGTCGCCGATCCCGGCGAGCGCGGCCATCGCGAAGGTGGGGAACGCCTGCGGTTTGTGGTCGGGTCCGGACACGCGCAGGGTGGGCCGGTTGCGCTGGTGACCGGCGTTCAGGAGGCCGCGCAGATCCTCGTTCTTCTCCGCGGCTTTGGCGGTTCCGAAGAGGGTGTCGGCCTCGTCGACCAGGAGCGTGGGCGGGTCCTCGTTGGTGATCGAGCGGAAGATCGCGGCTGGGCTGGCGTTGACCGTGATCAGGTGGTTGTGCACGGTCTCGGTCACCACGTCCAGCAGCCGCGACTTGCCGCACCTCTTGGCCGGCCCGACCACGGCCAGGCGGGGCGCGTGCTGCCAGGCGCGCTGCAGGTGGGTGGCCGCCACCCACAGAGTCACAGCGGTGAGGGCCTCGTCGCTGGGCATCACGACGTAGCGCTTGATCTGCGCCCGCAGGTCGATGAGCACCTGCGCCCCATCGGGCAGGGGCGAGGTTTCGGGCGGGTCGCCGTGATCGCCGCCTATGGGCGGCGCTGCTGTCCGGCACGGCTCGGTGCCGTTGACCTCGGGGGATGGCGTATTCGGCTGGGTATCGTCCATACTTGGCATCAGCTCCTCTGCTCGCGGGCCATACGGGACGGCAATCCCGGCCACGCGGGTCGATCGCTAGGGATGGCGGTTGAGAGGTTTGCGCGTGGCCCCCGGTGACAGCCGGGGGCTTTTTCTATGCGGTGTTGGGCGCAGGTACTCCTTGGGCTGGTGGGGGTGTGGTTACCAGTATGCCACACGAATTGCCGATCGCAGAAGTGTTCTGCATCTCGCAGAATGCGTGCTACAGTGGATGGGTTGCTGCGTATGGCAGTGGCTCGCTACGAATGGAAGGAGGAGGTGGCTGTGGCAGACGAAGACGCTCCGCAGGGTGTCCTGCTCAGCGGCGAGGCGAACGTCGCGGTACGCATCAAGCTGGAGCGCGAGGCACGCGGCTGGAGCACCAACGCCCTGTCCGACCGCCTGAACGAGGCCGGCTTCGAGATGAACCCGTCCGCGGTCTGGCGCATCGAGAACGGCAAGCGCCGGATCAATCTCGACGAGGCCATCGGCTTCGCCGAGGTCTTCGGCATCGACCTGCGCAACCTCGTCGGGCCTCCGCAACTCGCCGCCAAGGCCCGCGCCATGGAACTCATCGACGACGTCATCGACGCCTTCCGCGCCACCCAGAGAGCCAACCGGACCTTCACCGAGGCACGCGACGCCCTGGACGCCTACCTCGCCGAACACCCCGACATCCGCGAGGAAGCCGACGTCATGGTCGCCAACGCGATCGCCGAGGAGTCCGGCCGCACCTGGCAGAAGATGCACGGGCAGCCCGCGCACGAGAACGGCGAAGGGCCCATCGACCAGGTGTGACCACACCGCACTGACCTCCCGTCCGGTTTCGCAAACCGCCGGCGCGGGAGCCCCTCTCCCTCCCCATCCCACATCCCTAGCGATCAACCGGCGGGCCGGTGTTGCCGCACCCACGCCCGCCAGAGAAGGACACATCTTGCCCGCACCCGCGATACCCCCTGCCTCCGCGCACCCCTCGCGCCCCGGCGCCGCCCTGCCGCACCTGTACCGCCCCGAGGAAGTCGCCGAGGCCCTCGGCTGCTCGGCCTGGTGGGTCAAGGACCGCGCCCGGCGGGGGCTCATTCCTCACGCCCGCATCGGCCGCTCGTACCGTTTCTCGGACGCGCACCTCGCCGAGATCGTCCGCATGAACGAGGAACGGCCCGACCCGCAGCCGCACCGCCCTCAGCGCCCGTCCGGCCCCGCCGCCCCGCGTGTGGCGCGCCCGCAGGACGAGGGAGCCCCACCCACGGTCAGGCTCAGGGCTCGACCGCCGCGCCGCATGCTCAAGTCCCAGTACGAAACCACCGCGTAGCCCACGCCACAGAACTGAAGGGAGAGAACCCGTGGGGTACGCGGAGAAGCGCGGCGCCTACTGGCGCGGCCGATACAAGATCGAGGACGGCAAGTACGGCACCGTCTCCGACGCCACCGGAGCCGTGGTCAAGTTCGCCACCAAACGCGAGGCGAAGCAGGCGGCAGACGCGGAGGAGGTGGGCGTCCGACGCGGTGAGTGGCGCGATCCGGCCCTGGGACAGGCGACCTTCGGCGAGTACGCCAGCCGCTGGTACGCCGCGCAGGACCTCGCCGCCTCAACCATGCAGAACTACAAGCGCCACATCGAGGAGCACCTGCTCCCCGACTTCCAGGACAAGGCGCTCTCCGGCATACTGCGCACGGACGTCGACGCCTGGGAGAAGAAGGAGAAGGCCGTCTACGCGGCCTCCAGCGTCAAGACCTGGCGCTCGACGCTCCACCTCATCCTTGAGGACGCGATCGACGAGGGCCTGCTCACCTCCAACCCGGCCGCACGGCGACGCGGACGCGGCAAGCGGGCCGGCCGGTCCCGCGACCGCGGCCCCGAGAAGACCGTCACCGATGCGCTCGGCATCCTGCTCACCGCCGAGCGAGCGGCCCTGCTGTCCGGCCGCGACGACGAGTTCGTAGCCGTGGTCCTCAAGGGCTACACCGGCATGCGGTGGGCCGAAGTCGTCGGCCTGGAGACGGAGTACGTCCGCTCCCGCGCCTTCCGGGTCGAGTGGCAGCTCTACGAGCTGGACATCGGCGAGCTGGTGCGCTGCCCGCCCAAGGACGACAGCTACCGCACCATCGACTCGCCGGACTGGCTGTCTGCCCTCGTCCTCAACCACATCGCCCGCACGAAGCCGACGGCCTGCCCTTGCCACGGCAAGTCGTACGTCTTCCACGGGCAGGGCACGGCCCGCACCGGAGGCCACCACGGAGCCAAGCTCGTCGACGTCGCCCGCCTCGCCGGCGTCTCGACGGGCACCGTCTCCAACGTCCTCAACCACCCCGACCGGGTCACCCAGGCAACGCTGGCGAAGGTCGAACAGGCCGTCACCGACCTCGGGTTCGTCAGGGGCGGCGCGGTGACGGAGAACGCAGCCCACTGGCGCAGGAACGGCTTCGGTACCTGGCTGTTCACCCCAGCGGTCTCCGGCTGGTACCCGAAGAAGGCACCGCAGGAAGCCCGACCGGTGCCGGTGCTCGGCGAGCCATGGCCTGGTATCCCCGCCCGTGGTCGCGGTGCGGCTGCCCGGGCCGACGCCTGCTGGCTCCCGATCGCCAAGGGCCTCACACCCCACGGCCTCCGCCACACCCACCGGACGATGATGGAGGACCTCGGCACCGAGAAGGTACTCATGGACGAACGCATGGGCCACATCGATGGCTCGGTCTCCGCGCGCTATGCCCATGTCACCCCTGGCATGCGGCAGCGCCTTATGTCCGGTCTCACTGAGCGGTGGGAAGCCGCTCTCGACGCCCGGCGAGCCGTCTGCCCTACTTCGCCGGTGCGCGTCCTCAATGACCTTCTGGGGGTGGAAGCGTAATGGCGGCGGGGGCTGCGTCGGTGCAGCCCCCGCCTCGCCCAGGGTGATGGCTATCTATTTAGGCATCCGGTCCCAATGAGGGGTCTGGGCCGAAGTCGACGACTTCCATGTGGGCTTGTCCCCCGGGCGGGCTGGTCAATGTGCCGCGCACGCGAACGGGGATTCCGGCGTCGTGGCAGTGCACAGCGGCGTGGTAGTCCCTGTCGGGGAGATCCATCCATACCGTGCGGCTTCGACGCTGGATGAGCGTTTGCACTCCGACGCGGCCGGTGTCGTCCTCGGGGTGGCGGCTGAGATCGGTGACCACACCGTAGATCAGGTGCTCGCGTGTGTAGATCTTCGTCTTAAGCTGCTCGGAGACGCGATCCACGATATCGATCGCGTCGCGATTGAACTCAACTTGCGCTGGCGTTCCTGGCGGTGGTGCTGCCACGCGGGACCAGTTGAAGGATACGTCGAGGGTGCTGACGGAGTCAGTGTTCACCACTTTGGTGAGCGCTCGGCACAGTTCGTAGGTCACGCCCTCGCCGATGGAGTCGTTGATCTCGCTGCGTGTGGGCTCGCGTTCGGCGCCAGCCATGTCCTCCAGGACGCCCAGCGCGCGGGACATCGTCGCAGTTACCCTGCGGTCGAAGAGAGTTTCCTCCACCTGGACGTCGATGTGGTCCTGGCGAGGTGCGTAAACGTCCTCGGGAGAGCGTGCCTGGCTGATGATGGGCACGATGTACGAGCCGCGTCGGGTCTGGCCCAGGCGGACTTCCCGCGCTTGGTCGCGTGCTCGACTGGGGAAGTTGCGGAAGTGGCCCTGCCGTCGGATAGTCGCGGCGGCGGAAGCCACACGCAGGCGTTTGGTGGAGACGAAGAGTTCGTACCCAGACTCAAGCGAGATTGACCCGTCGCTCAGTGATGGGTCGGAGGCTCGGAGGTCTGTGACGTCGTGATACACGGTGGCAATGGCGTCGTGGACGGTCTGGACATCTCGGGCCTCCACCCGTGCGAGGTCCTGGATGAGGATCCGTGTCCGCTTGTTGAAGTCTGGTGCGCCGGGTTTCATCGGGACCAAGACGACTTCGTCGGCCGGCCCGGGCAGGTTCCACAGCTCGGCAACACTGCCGCCTGACACGGGAGCCCACCCCGTGACCTTCAGGTAGCTGCGGATCTGTTCGGGGCCGAAGCCCAAGGTCTCGACCATGTCACCTCAACCCCAGATCAGCACTGTTGGTCATGCGCCGCGCTGCATCGAACATGGTGCCCATAGCCTTCACGGTGAGCTCCTGGTGCTCAGGAAGGTGGATTGCGGTGGTGGCGCTGCTGGTGGCGTCTCCCAGACCGTGGAGGGAAGCCCAGTAGCCATGGCACGCAAGGATTATCGAATCGGACTGGTGTGTCACCCAGCGTCCGATGTCGGGGGGAACGATGAGCAGTGCGAGGTGTCCAGGTGCCGACCGCTCTGGGTCACGTAACTTGTTGTAGGTATCGATGTCCAAGTCGTAGCTGTAGCCGCTGCGGAGAGTGCGCGGGCTCTGAGTGCACTTGAGCTGAATGGGGTGCGTTTTTTCTTGAGTGATCTTTGTGACTTGTCGCGATGCGTCTCGTTGCGGTAGCTGGTGATCAACCGGCGTGGAGGCGTGGTCGGATGGGTTGTGACGAGGTGCTGCGGCAGCTGGAGGAGCGGGAGTCGGCGTTCCGGGTGGAGGTGGAGCGGCTGCAGGACGAGTACGAGCGACTCGGCGTGCTGCTGGCGGATCGCCGTGGAGAGTTGGATCGGGTGAGGACCGCCCGACAGGTCATCGACGAGTTGCCCGCAACCCACCCGGCCCCGGGGCCGGTGCCGTCGGTTGCGGATGTGCTGCCTGCCCCACGAGGCGAGGCGGCGGCTTCGGCCGTGGGCGGTATGACGGCTGAGGCGGTGCTGGCGGTGTTGTCCGAGCGAGGTCCGCAGCGCTGCCGGGACGTGGTCGGGGCGCTGGGCGGCGACGGGATGGCGGCCCGGGAGATCGAGCGGGTCCGTCACCGGCTGAAGCGGCTCAAGGACCAGGGGCTGGTGGCCGAGCCGGCGAGGGGCGTGTTCACCCTGGCGGGGACGAAGGCCGCGGCGAAGGGGTGAACTTCCGTGCGGGAAGAGGTCCTTCTTGTGTTGGCCGGGTGATTGAAGCCTGATCCAGCACAAGAAGGACACCTGGTGGAACCGTACCCGCAGCCCGCACCCGCCGATGACGACTTCGCTGCCTCCCGCGCCTTGTTCCAGACGATGACCGCCCGATTGGGCGAAGCGGAGATGATGGTCGGTACGCAGGCCGAACTGGAGGACTACCTCACCGTCTGCGGGCGCGAGCTGAAACGACAGCTGATGCAAGACCAGATGGACGCCCGCGCCCGCCGCGAGGAGCGACTGGCCGCCCTGGCCGGGGCGGACGGCGTGGTGCGGCGCCGGGTGGAGCCGGACCACCGCCGGCTACTGGCCACCACCGTGGGCCCGGTGGAGATCTCGCGCCTGGCCTACCGCGCCCCGAAAGTGTCCAACCTGCACCCGGCCGATGCCCAACTCGCCCTGCCCGCAGGCCGGTACTCCTATCCACTGCGGCGCCTGGCCGTGCACGAGGTCGCCGCCGGCGCTCTGCGCGCGGCGGGCACGGCCCTGGAACGCACCACCGGCCAGAAGATCGGCACCCAGCAGCTCATGGAGATCGCCGTCGGCGCTGCGAGGGACATTCGCACCTTCTACCAAGACGCCGCCTGCACGCCCGTCCCCGGGGTCGGCCTGCTGGTGCTGTCCGTGGACTGCACCGGAGTGAACATGATCCCCGCCGCGCTGCGCGAGGCACCGACTGCGAAGGCCGAGGCACCGGACCGGCCCTCGGCCCAGCTCGCCAGCCGGGAACGCGCCGGACGCTGCCGCATGGCCTGCGTCAGCGCGCTGTACGACGCCGAGCCGGCCGAACGCGGCGCGGCCGACGTCCTGCCCGCCACCGCCACCGAACGTGAAAGCCGCCGCAAAGGCCCCACTGCCGTGGGCCGACGACTGGACGCCTCCCTCGAGCACTCCGTCGCCCCGATGGTCACCGCCCTGTTCGACCAGGCCGAACGCCGCGACCCCGACCACCGCCGCCGATGGATCGTGCTCGTGGACGGCGCCAACCACCAACTCGACTGCATCGCCAAGGAAGCCGCCGCCCGCGGCGTGAACGTCGACATCATCGTCGATTTCGTTCATGTGCTCGAATATCTGTGGAAGGCCGCCGACGACCTGCACGCCACCCAGCCCGCTCGCACCGCCTTCGTCCAGCACACCGCCCGCGCGCTGCTGGAGGGCCACGCCCCACAAGTGATCGCCGACCTGCGCCACCACCTGCGCACCCGCGATCACTCCGGCCTGCCCTCGCCCGGACTTCAGCGATGCGCCGACTACCTGACGGCCAAACAGCCCTTCCTCGGCTACGACCTCGCACTCGGGCTGGGCTGGCCCATCGCCACCGGAGTGATCGAAGGCAGTTGCCGCTACCTCGTGAAAGATCGTCTTGATGTGACAGGGGCGCGGTGGAGCCTGGCCGGAGCCGAAGCCGTCCTGCTCCTACGCACCGTCATCGCCAACGGCGACTTCGAGGCGTACTGGAAGTACCACCTCCAGCGCGAGCACCAGCGCACCCACGCCTCCCGCTACCAGCACGAATACGCCCCAGCAGCATGACGGTTCACCGTCAGCTCACTCAAGGCAAAACACACCCAGCTGAATGTCGACCATCAGTCCGCGCGAGCGGAGTGTGACGTCCACCCCGTCCTTGTCCACGTTCCAGTCGCAGACTGTGTACCCGCCCTGCGTGGCCAGGGCGTGCACGAATGCACGGCTGACTTGTTCCTTCTGCCAGCTCGTCGCCTCAGCAGCCATGCCACCCCCCCAGTCGCGTGATCGCGAGAATAGGCCGGATCGCAAGGTGGGGGAATAGCGCGTGCGTGAAAGTGGCCACGTTCCCTGGCCACGTCCGGGGGGTGGTTGGCGAACGTACACGCCGTGCGGGCTGTCTGCGCTGCGGATCAGAAGGTCAGACGTGCGGGCGCTGGGAGACGCCGACGAAGATCATCTCCCAGGTTTCTCCCAAACGATCACCAGAGATGCAGAAGGGGCCTGATCCTCACTGAGGATCAGGCCCCTGA
>NZ_JAYWVC010000540.1:0-1582 GCF_036281785.1 Streptomyces chiangmaiensis
TGCCGGCCGACGCGGAGGACGGGGAGCGGGCCGCGGGCGCGGACGTGTCCGAAGTGGTGGCTGCGCAGCCAGCGCCGGTCGACGTCGAGTTCGTCGCCGCCCTTGTCCTTCGCGAGGAGTTCGTCGAGGTAGAAGTCGCCGGTGGCGCTCCAGAGTGCGAGCTGGAGGTTGCGGGCGTCGGCCTGTTCCGGTTCGTCGGCGCCGGGGAGCGCGTCGAGTGTGCCGGCGGGGAGGCCCAGGGCGGCGGCGGTGCGGGTGCCGTTGGCCCACGGGTCGGCGGGGGTGGCGGGGGTGGTTGCGAGCAGCCGGTCGACGTCCGGGGGTGTCGCCGCCGGGGTCCGGGCGTCGGGCAGGTTGTTGGTCGGGGTGCCCTGGAGCACGAAGGCGGCTTCGCCGTGTCCTTCGCGGCCGGACAGCAGTGTGGTGAGCCGGGTGGCGGAGGCGTCGGGGTCGAGGGATCCGGAGACGCCGAAGGCGACCACCCGGGTCAGCAGTGGCTCCCGGTGGGGGTCGTAGCCGTTGCCGAGTTCGACGGTGACGGCGAGGCCTTTCCGCTCCGCCTCTTCGTATTTCGTCAGCCAGAGCAGTTCGGGGTCGAGGTGGGGTTCGCCGGGTGTGGGGACGGCGTCCAGGTCGGGGCCCACCTGGACGACGTCGGGTACTGCCAGGCCCGGTTGTTCGCCGACCAGTCGGTCGCCCTGGTAGGCGCGTACGACGAACATGTCCGGCAGGGTCGAGGCGGTCGCCGCGCGGGTCCAGCCTCCGCCGCGGGCCGTGACGGCGGGCAGGGTCGGCTCGGGCACCGGGTCGTGGGGGTCCGGCACGGGCGTTGGCGGCCGGGTGTCGGACTCCGGGGTGAGTAGCCGTACGAGCCACCGGGCGCGCTGCGCGCCCACCGCGCCCGTCAGTTGCCCCCAGGCGGCGTTCAGCAGCCGTTCCCGGTCCCGGTCGGTGTTCTCGGCGCGGCCTGCCCGCCACACGGTCCGCCAGTAGCGGCGGGCCTGTTGGATCTCCCCCTCGGTGGGGCGCTGCTCGTGCTGTTCGATGTGGATGTCGTCCGGGAAGAGGCGGACGAGCAGCCGGTCCGTTCCTTGTTCGTCCGGACGCAGCCGGGTTTCGAGGCGTACGGGCAGGAGGGCGAGCGGGACCTCGGGGTCTAGCCTGCCCAGGAGTGGTGCGAAGCCTTCCGCGGCGAGGGTGCGCACTTCTTCGTCCACGGTCCGCCGGGCGTCGCCGAGCCGGGAGCGGGCGAGGCGTCGTTCGTCGTCGGTGGCTCCGGTGTTCAGGAGGGCGCGGTGTTCCTCGGCCTCGGCCACGGCCTGGCGCAGTGCGCCGAGATCGTTCATCGGTGTTCTCTCTTCAGGGGGCCAGCAGCCGGTCGGCCGGCAGTACGACGCGGACGGGCTGCTGGAAGCACTGGCGGGCGGTTCCGGCGGCGCTCTCGCCCCACACGGGTTCGGGGGGTTGGCTGTTGGGGATGGAGACGCGGGGGCGCACCGTCCCCGGGGCGTGGGTCGCCTGCAGGTAGGCGTCCTTGGAGTCGAAGAGGTGGGTCCAGTTGAGGTTGTTCCAGTCGTCCGCC
>NZ_JAYWVC010000541.1:0-1579 GCF_036281785.1 Streptomyces chiangmaiensis
GTACTACAGCCGGAGATCTTGGGGATCGGTGATGGGTGGGATCGGCCGGTGGTGGGCCCAGGGCCGGAGGCGGTCCGGGAGCGGGTCTCCGCGGCGTCGGTAGTGACTGACCATGGCGCGGGTCTGGTGGAGCCGACGCCATAACTCGCAGGTCAGGACGGTCTGCACGGGGTGGCGGGGGTTGAGGTGGGTGGCGGCCAGGCAGTGCCGGATGGTGTGGACCGAGGGTCGTAGGAGCGGGCCGGGGATCAGCCAGCGGCCTCGCTCTCGTCGATGCTCGGCGCTTTTCCCTGGTCGGGCGCTTGCTCCGGGTCGGCGTCCGGCTCGGATTCGAGGGTCTGGCCGGGTTCGGGGATGGCGGCGCGTTGGATGCTGAGGAACGCGGTGGCCAGCATGCAGGCGGTGACGTGGCGGTGCCAGGGGGTCCACTTGCGGACCTGGTACTGGGCCAGGCCGACAAGCTGCTTGTTGATCTCGTTGTCCTCCTCGATCTGCCAGCGGCCACCGGCCCTGGCGATGACCTCCGAGACCGTGGTGGAGGCGGGGGCGTGGACGAGGAAGTAGGCGATTTCCCGGTGGAGTTGTCCGTCCTTGCCGCGTCGGTTGGGGTGCAGGGACCGTCGCAGCACCAGCCAGTGTGTGAAGCCATCAGCCGGGTTCTCGTCTTTGACTTGCACGGCGAAGGCCGTCCAGTCGTAGAGCCGCTCGCCCTTGGCGCCGTCGCCGCAGGAGCGGCGTTCCCACTGGTCACGGGTCTTTGCGTAGTGGAGCAGGTCGTCGGCGCGTTTCACGGCCGGCTGGCGCGGCTTGCCCGCAGGTCCGTCGATCGGGAGGTCGACCGGGACGCCGAACACGTACGGCACTTTCCGCCGGTGGCACCAGGCCCGAAGCTGCGGGTCACGGCCGTAGCCGGCGTCAGCCAGTACCCAGGAGAACGGCACGTGAGCCGCGCGGGCCTGCTCGAGCATCGTGATGGCCAGCTCGGGCTTGGTGGCGAAGGTGATCTCGTCGGGCACCCCGGCCTCACCGCACCGTTCGCGGTCGTTCGTCCATTCCTCGGGCAGATACAGGCGGCGGTCAATGAAGGCGTGCCCGGCGGCGGTGGCATAGGTGAGCATCACCATGCTCTGACAGTTGCGGACATCGCCGGTCAGCCCACAATGCTGGAAGGCCACCCCGACCGACTTGGCGCCCTTCTTCTGCGCCTGGGTGTCATCGATGACGAGCGAAGCGTCCTGGTCACCCAGGTGCATGATGACGTAATCGCGGACCGCGTCACGCAGCCGGTCGGCGTCCCACACCGATCCGTTGAGCAGCCACTGCATCCGGTCCGCAGTCACATGCCCGGCGCGCTCCGACAACGTCCAGCCATTCTTCTTCGGCAGCTCCGCCAGCAGCCCCTCAACGAACTGCGCGAACACCACCCGAGGCTCCGGCCGGTTGAACAAGTACCCCAACGAACCAGTCAACGCGGACAGTTCAGCATCCCACTCGGCTATCTGCTCAGCCGTCACACCCAGCATCATGCCCGGTCAACGACACCACACAGGCCCCGTCACAAGATCTCCGGCTGTAGTAC
>NZ_JAYWVC010000542.1:0-1574 GCF_036281785.1 Streptomyces chiangmaiensis
AGCTTGGCGTTTATGCTGCCTGCCGCTTTGAGGCGGACTTCGCAGTGTCCGTTTTGCTTTGTTTTCCGACGGGGTGTTCGCGGGCTCGGTGCTTGTTCTTCGAGCCCGCCGGCCGACCGGGGCCTGCTGTGCCGGGTTTCGGCGCGCCGGCTGGTTGAGACGTCTTCCCGTGGAGGCGGCGAAATCCTCGGCGGACGCGGGCGGGGCTGAGGCGGCCGGGTCGGGCAGATCGTTCCCAGGGCCTTGGGAGGTCTTCCGCCAGGGGCCGGGCGAGGCGGAGTTGGGTGTGGGCGGCGATGACCAGCCAGGTCCAGCGGTCCGCCGCCTCGGGGGTGCGGAGCTTCGGGCGGGTCCAGCCGAGCGTCTGCTTGATCATCCTGAAGGTGTGTTCAAGATCGAATCTTCGTAGGAACGCCTGCCAGAGCCGGTCGACATCGGCGGCCGTCGCGCTGATGCGTGACCACCACAGCCATACCGGCTTGGGATCGCGGTCCCCGGGCAGATGGTCGACCCGCAGACGGACCACCGTTCCCTCGATGGCCGGCAGGTCGCCCTCGGGATAGTCGGCCCAGGCCGAACGCCGACTGAGCAGGGGATGCAGCCGGTCCCAGGATGCGGCAACAGCCTTGCCATAGCGGGTTGTTGAGGTCTGTGTGGTGATTGCGGGCTCGGGCCAGGTCGCCGCATCGGCGAACTTGAACTCCGCCCCCCGCTTGGGCTTGCGTCCGACCTTGCCCGGCGGTTGCGGCGGAGGCGGGAAGTACAGGACCCGGTCCGAGCGCATCCGGCCCAGCAGCTCCACTGGCAGGTCGGCCAGCAGGAAGGCCAGGCGGGTGACGTCGTAGCCTGCGTCGAGGACGATGAGGATCGGCAGGTCCCCCTCCCGCCAGTGCCCGGCCGCGCGCAGGCGCTCGACCACCTCGCGCAGTTGCGTGGCGGTCACGGCGGTCTCGTCGTCGCCCGGCCCGAGCCGGACCGCGTCCAGCAGCGCGGTCCAGGAGGTGCGGCCTACCTCCAGGGCGGCGACGATGGAGTACGGCCAGCCCGGGATCATCTGCGCCGAGCCCTTGCCCCGCCCGTAGGTGTGGCAGAACAGCCGCTCCGGGCTGGTGGCCGCGTCCGGCCGCAGCCAGTTGCTGACGTCGCAGGCCAGCACGATCCGTCCGTCGGCCGCGCGCGGCAGCGGCAGGCCGGCCAGCGTCCTGCGCAGCCGCGCCACCTCCAGCCGGCCATGGTTCAAGGCGCCGTACAGTGTGCCGTGCCCGCGCCGGTGCTCGGGCGCCAGCGACAGCTCGACCAGCGTCTTGACCGGACCCTCCGTGCACAGCAGGGCGTCCATCAACTCGAACAGTGCGTCGCTACGCCTGCCCAGACAGCCGTAGAGGTCCTGCCTGAACCCGGACAACACGCCCAACGGGTCGACGCAGTCGACCTCATCCAGCACACTCATCTTCACGGCCGTTCTGTGACACTTCGAAGCTCGACACTCCGAAGGGTCACGGGCGGCCGTGCCTGCTGTCCGGCAAATGGCGAACCCCGGCAAGAAATGATCTCGCCGAGGTTAAACGCCAAGC
>NZ_JAYWVC010000543.1:0-1563 GCF_036281785.1 Streptomyces chiangmaiensis
CCAATGCCACGTAGCGTAAGTTGATCATGCTGTGAGAGTGAGCGCTCGGGCGTTGACGAGGTAGATCGTGGGCGGCGCCGGATGGCGGGTGCTGGTGTCGGCAGGACGCTTGACGCGGTAGCTGTTGTGCCGGGCGCGCTTGACGACACGGGGGTAACTGCGATGGCGGCGGCGGGGGTTGAGGTTCTTCTTGCGGGTGATGTCGGCGCGGACCCTGGCCAGGACGGCGTCCAGGTCCTCAGGGGGAAATAGCCGCCGGGTCGGCGACGCGGCGGCGGACGATGCGCAGGGTGCGGGTGAATTTGACCCGGTCGGGGTCGATGTCGGCCTCGGTGGCGGCCCGGCAGATCAGGGCGGAGATCGCGTAGTGGGTGAGCAGGTAGCCGTACAGCTCCTGCCGGACGAGGTCCGGGCTCTTGGAACGCAGGATGCGGCCTGGGCCGCGCAGGGCGGTCTTCAGGTCATCGTTGGACTGCTCGTGCTCCCAGCGCTGGTGGTACGCGTGAGCGAGCAGGGGAGCGGGGGCGTTCGCGTGGTCGGTGATCGTGGTGATCAGACAGATCAGCTCCCGCTCGGCGTCGGTGCCGCGGTCGGGGACCTCGTACTCGACCACGCGCACCACTCGGGCGGCTTCGGGATCGACCTCCCGCCCGGCGCGGGCGTCTTCCAGCAGTCGGCCCCGCGCCGCCGTGTTGAGGCGGGGGGAGTAGACCAGCGAGAGGTAGGAGCCGTCGGGCAGGTCCGCGACCAGCGGGAGGGTGAGCGTGTCGCCGACGCGCCAGAGCAGGTCAGCGCCGGTCCCGGCGGCAACGCACCACTGCTCGAAGCCGAAAAAGCCCCGGTCGGCCAGCAGCAGCATGTCCTCTTCCAGGCGCTCGAACAGCTGGAAGGCCAGGGTCTGCTCGCCGGCGCGCTTGCCGGCGATCGGCCCGATCGCCGCCCCGATCGGGGCGCGGGAGCCGGTCTCGACCAGGGTGAGCACCCGCGCCTTGGGGAAGGCGGAGGGATTGGCGGCGGTCCCGGAGCGGCCGAACGCCTCGGCGTTGGATTCGGTGTCGGGCAGGTCCCACTCCATGCCGTCGATGGAGACCAGGCGGCGGGGCCCGAGCCAGGCCCCGCGGGTGAGCTGCTCCGCGACCGGCTCGGCGATGCGGTCGAAGATCTCCGCGAGCGGTTCGGAGCCCAGGCGCTTGCGGGCCTGGGTGATCGCGCTGGTCGTGGGCACCTCCCAGGCCCGGTCCCAGCAGCCCCACCGCTCCAGCGGCTCCGAAAGACGGGTGATGGCCTCTTCGTAGTCGTCGTCCGCGAACAGCGCCAACGCCATCACCAGGTACACCACCACATGCGGCGGGAGCTTCCCGTCCGACCGTCTGGCCTGCCGTCCGAACGCCCGCACCGCGTCGTCGATCACATCACGCGGGACCGAGCCCGCCAGCAGCCCGATCGAGATCCACTCCGGCAACCGCCCGCCTGCACCAGCACCCTGAGTCACGGTCAGCAATCTACCGCCCCAGCCGAAGGGCGGCCCCATGCCCTTGATCAACTTACGCTACGTGGCATTGG
>NZ_JAYWVC010000544.1:0-1541 GCF_036281785.1 Streptomyces chiangmaiensis
TCGGGTACGTACTGGTCCTCTACGATGCGTGACCATGTCGTCTACGAGTCGCGGCTCGAGCTCACGCGCCTGCTGTACGCCGACTTCGACCAGGACGTGACGGCGGTCTTCGCCCAGCCGTTCCTCCTGTCCACCACGGTGGACGAGCGACTGCGCCGCCATGTCCCGGACTTCCTCGTTCTGAGGGGCAAGGCCGTGCCGCTGGTCGTCGACGTCAAGCCCAGACACCTGCTCACGCGGCCGAAGGTGAACTTCGCGCTCGGCTGGGCACGCGAGGTCGTCCTCTCCCGCGGCTGGGACTTCGAGGTGTGGTGCGAACCGCCGGAAGCGGAGCTGGCGAACTTGCGCTTCCTCGCCGGCTACCGGCGCGACTGGCTCTTCGACGAGGACCTGCTCGCGGAGGTCCGGGTGGCGGATCTGTACGGGGCCTCGCTCGGTGAGGCGTTCCGCGCGTTTCCGCACCATCCGGAGTGGAGAGTGCGGGCGGCTGTCCTGCGGCTGCTGTGGTGCCAGCACTTCGCCACGGACCTGTCCGTGCCGCTGTCTGAGCACCATGAGCTGCACCGGGGGACGACTGCTGTGGCTGGCTCCGGGCAACGCGATCTGCCTGCGCCGTTCAAGGACCGTGAGCGGAACAACGACGCCGAGGAAGACCTGGCGACGGTTCAGAGGCGGGAGCCTCGTCCGGGAGGGCATGTGAACGAATCCGCGGTACGCGTCGGAGTGGGCACGAGGCTGAAGTACGACGGCGAAGTCGTCACGGTGGAAGAGATGTTCGCCTCCGCAGCCGGCAACGTGGTCCTGGTGCGTGATGGGCAGGGTGGCCGGTTCCGGCTGTCGCTGCGGGAGGTGCTTACTTCCGGCCGAGCCGTGGTCATCCCGGAAGGGCCCGGCCCCGCGTCCGATGACCCGCGCGAGACGTCCTCGGTCGTCCTGGCCCAGCTCACGGAGGAGGAATTGGATGCGGTGCGCGAGCGCGCCGCCCATGTCAACGAGGTCCTCTACGGCTTCCGGTCGGGAAGCGCCGAGCTGTCGGCGCCGGGCGAACCGCGGCCGCAGTATGCGGCGACGGTCCCCAAGCTGCAGCGGTATGAGGCCAAGGCAGCCGAACTGGGGTTGAGCGTTCGCACCATCAAGCGGTGGGTGCGGGCCTTCCTTCTCGATCGCGAGGCCGGTCTCGTCCGTGGCGGGCCGGATCGCGGGGACGGCACCATGGGCGGGCTCGGGCGGGCCGATCTGCGGTGGGTGGAGATGGCCCTGGAGATCATGAACGAGCACGGGAAGGAATCACGGCCGACCCGGGCCAAGGTGATCCGCAGCATCGGCCCTCGGCTCGCCGCCCGCTACGGCGAGGACGAGGTGAAGCTGCCGACCCGCGCAACGGCATACCGGTGGCTGGAGGAGCTGGAGCGGCGGAAGCCGACCTTCAGGTTGAGCACGAAGCGCAACCGGGACATCGCCGCCCGGCCACCGGGCGCGTACGGGAAGCTGCGGCCGACTCGGCCGGGCGAGTACTTGCTGATGGACACCACCCGGCTGGA
>NZ_JAYWVC010000545.1:0-1539 GCF_036281785.1 Streptomyces chiangmaiensis
TCGGGATGGGTGCAGTGCCAGATTGATCTTCATGGTCACTTCTGATCACTGTTCAGGAACGGTTGTACTGGTGGGCTCTCGTATTCAACTGTCGCCGGTTCCCCGCGGAGCTCAGTCCGGCGGTCACCGTCAGTGATCTTGGTCGGCAGCGGGGCGCCCCAGGGGACCAGAGCCAGTGCGTGCTCGGATCCGGAATAAACCAATCGCCTGCACGTCGATGCTCCCGTAGGGTGCGCGGGTTGTCGTGGCGGAGAGGCGGTTCGGAACGTGGCACCCAGGGCCGTAACGCGGGAGCAGTTGGCGGGTGCGGCGCGGGCCGCGCTGGGCGGCGGGCGGCGGCTGGAAGCGGTCGAGCGGATCGCGGGCGGCAGTAAGAAGGGCGTGTACCGCCTGGTGATGGACGATGCGACGACGGCGATTGCCTACCTGTGGGATGACGCCGAGAACTACTGGCCGGCGGCCGAGGGCGACGACGACCTCACCGACCCGTTCTCGCCCGGCCTCGGGCTCGACCTGTTCGAGGCTGCGCACGCGCGGTTGGACGCACTCGGCGTGCGCGTTCCGGCGATCCGTCTCGTCGATCGCGACGGCGCCCACTGCCCGGCCGACCTTGCGATCGTCGAGGACCTCCCGGGCGAGAGCCTGGAGGAGTTGCTCGCGCGCGACCGGCGCGCGGCTGCTCCGGTCATGGCCCGGCTCGCGGAGTCGCTGGAGGCGATGCAGAGCCACCGGGCACCCGCGTACGGCAAGGTGGCCGTGGTCGACGGAGGAGGAACGTCGCGCGGTACGTCGTGCGAGGGGGTGGTCCTCGACCGTGCGCTGCGGGACCTCGCTGAGGCAGCCTCGCGCGATCCGCGGATCGCGGGCGCCCGCGACCGGCTGGAGGAGCGGCTGTTGGGCCTGGCGGCGGCGGTGCGACCGCGCGCGGAGCGCGCGGTCGTGCACGGCGAACTGGGGCCCGACCACGTGCTAGTGGACGCGGACGGGAACCCCGTAGTGATCGACATCGAGGGCTTGATGTACTTCGACGTCGAGTGGGAGCACGTTTTTCTACAGATCCGCCTGCATGACGCCTACCAGCCGCTGAGGGTGGCCGGGTTGGACGAGGACCGGCTCGCGCTCTACATGCTCGCACAGCGACTCTCGCTGACGGCGGGACCGCTGCGGCTGCTCGACGGGTACTTCCCCGACCGGGCCTTCATGGCGGGCATCGCCGAGTACAACCTGAAGCAGGCGCTGGAACTGGTCCACGCCTGAATTCCCGGGTGTCTCAACTTGTTCGCTAAATAGCAGCAGGCGTTCGATGCGGACTACACCGTGGCGTTCAACCGGAAGATCGGGCTGGACGACGAAGGACGGCCGTCGGCCGGGGCCACCTTCGTCAGCCGCACCATGCCCGCCGGGACCGTCGTACGCGCCTACCGCCCCGAGGAAGCCACCGTGGACGTGTGGTGCTCCGGCCTCTTCGGCCTGATGGGCAAGGGCGTCCAGGAGATCCCCCTCAAGACGAGCTGGTTCACCAAATACCTCCGAGGACAG
>NZ_JAYWVC010000546.1:0-1534 GCF_036281785.1 Streptomyces chiangmaiensis
GCCGCCGTGCAACAGTAGTGGCGCCGGGTGGCCGCAGTTGAGCACGCGCGCGATCGGTTCCCCGGCGGGGATCTCCACGAGCACGATGGTGGCGAACCGCTCCAGCGCGTCGTCGGGGACGTCCCGCGAGTAATGGGTCATGACGGTCTCCATATGTCCTGCCAGGGACGGCAGGTCGGGCGCGCTCATCCTCAGCACCCGGAACGTGCTGAGGATAACCGAGGCGACCTCGACAGCCGGAAGTCCCTTACCGCGGACGTCACCGATGATCAGCCGCACCCCGTACGGGGTCTGCATCGCCTCGTAGAAGTCGCCGCCGATGCAGGCCTGCGCGGCGGCGGCCTGGTAGAGCACCTCGACGTCGATGCCTTCGAGGTGCTGCGGGAGTGGGCGCAGCAGCACCCGCTGCGCCGTCTCCGCCACGGAGCGGACCTCGGCGAGGGTGTGCTCCCGGTTCTGCCGTACCCGGCTGGCGTAGGCGGCGGCCAGGGTGACGAGAACGATCCCGAGCAGGGTGAAACTGCCCGGGGCCTGGCCCAGAGTGTGGTCGGCGGCGGAGATGGCGAACCCGGCCATCAAGGCGAGCAGCCCGATACCCAGCGTGCCGGCCACGGAGAACATCGCGGCGGCCAACGCCGGCGCCGCCCCGATCAACCGGTAGAACTGCTGGTGGGGCGCGAAGAGGGCCGCCACCGAGTCCAGCACGATCACCAGCAGCGGAAACACGAGCGCCGGCTCAAACGGCCGGCCCTCTTCCCGCATCCGTCGGGAGAGCCACTTCGGGGCGATTATCTGCCTGAGCGACCGAACGGCGGTGCCGCGGGCTGCGATGACCCCCCTGACCTGCACACCCATATTTTTATCCTTAGGCGGAGACGGATCGCAGAAGCCTGTTTGTGGACGGAAAATATGTCCATATTGCCCCTGTTGCGCCACCACGCTACGAGACAGTTTGCGGTAATGCAAACTTTCATCAGTGCAGTATCATGCCGGTGGATACGCTGACACTCGCGCTTTGCGGGAAGGGTCGGGTCTCGATGCAGGCAGCAGCTCCGGAGCTCCGGGAACGCAAGAAGGCCGAGACCTGCGCGGCCCTCCGCGCAGCGGCCGTGCGCCTGTTGCCCCCCGCCCCGCCGGCCCGCGTGGAATTCCCCGGCGCCCGCACGGGCATTGGACCTGCGGTTTCCGATGGCCTCAAGCCGTGACGGAAGAGCACTCGCATCAGTTCGAGCGGGGAACGGACGGGCCCAAGGTCATCGTCGTCGGGGTCGACGGCTCCGACTCCTCGCTCCGGGCGGCGCACTATGCCGGCGGTCTCGCCCGACGACAGCGCGCGCTGCTTGCAATCGTGTACGTGCAGCCCGTGATGGCGGCGGTGGTGGCGCTCGGGGTGCCGGTGGCCGAGACGACTAATGAGATCGCGGAGGACCTGGTCAAGTACGTCCGTGAGGCCGCTGAGCGCGTCAGGGGGATCTTCGATGTGCGCTGGGAGTTCCACACCTTCCGCGGCGACCCCTACAACGGTCTGGTCACG
>NZ_JAYWVC010000547.1:0-1534 GCF_036281785.1 Streptomyces chiangmaiensis
TGCGAAATGCAGAGCGCCGAGACGGTGCTGGGTGTCCTGCGTGAACGCGGCAGGAAAGGGCTGCCGTGCACCGAACTGTATCGACAACTGTTCAACCCGCAGATATATCTGCTGGCTTATGGCCGCATCTACTCCAACAAAGGGTCGATGACGCCAGGAACCACGCGGGAGACCGTGGACGGCATGTCGCGGGCGAAGATCGACCGCATCATCGATGCGATGCGCCACGAGCGCTACCGGTTCAGCCCGGCCAGGCGGACCTACATTCCCAAGAAAAATGGGAAGTTGCGCCCGCTCGGCCTGCCGACGTGGTCGGACAAGCTCGTCGGTGAGGTGGTGCGCCTGTTGTTAGAGGCGTACTACGAGCCGAGGTTCTCCGACCGGTCTCACGGGTTCCGGCCCAACCGGGGGTGCCACACCGCCCTGCGCGAGGTGGCCAACACCTGGGCCGGGACGACATGGTTCATCGAGGGAGACATCGCCGACTGCTTCGGATCATTGGAACATCACCGGATGATCGAGATCCTGTCGGGAAAGATCCGCGATAACCGGTTCCTGCGGCTGCTGCGCAACATGCTCCAAGCCGGATATCTGGAGGACTGGGTATTCAACGCCACCCTCAGCGGCGCGCCGCAGGGCGGCTGCGCATCCCCCGTCCTGTCCAACATCTATCTGCACCGGCTGGATGAATTCGTCGAGACGGTTCTGATCCCGGAATACACCCGAGGCGCACGCAGGGCCCGCAACCCTGCCTACCTGAAGGTGGCCAACGCGCTCGCACGAGCCCGTCGCCGCGGGGATCGTGAGGAGACCCGGCAGCTTCGCGATCGGATGCGCACGCTGCCGAGCTCGGACACCCACGACCCCGAATATCGGCGGCTCCGGTATGTGCGGTACTGCGATGACCACCTGCTCGGGTTCACCGGACCCAAGGCCGAGGCCGAGGAAATCAAACAGCGACTGACGACGTTCCTGCGCGAGGATCTCAAGCTGGAACTGTCCCAGAGCAAGACGCTGATCACCCACGCCCGTACCAGTAGGGCGCGTTTCCTCGGCTATGAGATCAGCGTGCAGCACGACGACAAGCAGCGCACCAAACGCGGCCAACGCGCAGTGAACGGAGCGATCAGCTTGCACGTGCCGACATCGATGATCAAGGCCAAGATCGCCCTCTACTCCAAGCGCGGCAAACCCGCGCGCCGCTCCCAAGTGATCAACTTCAGCGACCACGACATCGTGCGGATCTACGGAGCCGAGTACCGAGGCGTCGTCCAGTACTACCTGCTCGCCGGTGATGTCCGACGACTACACCGGCTGCGGTGGGTCATGCTGACCTCCATGCTCAAAACGCTGGCCTCCAAGCACCACACGTCGGTCCGTAGGATCGCGGCCAGGCACAAGGCCAAAATCCAGACACCACACGGACCACGCACGTGCTTCGAAGCCATCGTTGAACGTGGGAAAGGCAGCAGACCACTGGTCGCCAGGTTCGGCGGCATTCCGCTGCGACGGCAAAAGAACGCGGTCATCACCG
>NZ_JAYWVC010000548.1:0-1527 GCF_036281785.1 Streptomyces chiangmaiensis
CGATGTGACAGGTCGTGGGTGGGTGCGGCAAGATCTGTGGTCATGTCGGTGGGGCTGGAGTCTGCGTCGCGCGAGGATCTCCTCGCACTGATCGGGCTGCTCCAGCGGCAGAACGAGGAGTTGGCCGCGGCGAATGAGCGGCTGACGGCGCGGGTGGCGGAGCTGGAGCGGCGTCTGGGGCGCAACTCGGGAAACTCCTCGATGCCGCCGTCCTCGGACACTTTCGGCCGTCCGGAGAAGAAGGCGCAGGCCAGGAGCGGGCGCAAGCGGGGGCGTCAACCCGGTGCCGGTGGATCGGGTCTGTCCATGACGGAGAAACCCGACACTACCGAGGATCATGTTCCGGCGGCCTGCAGGGACTGCGGGGACGTGCTGGACAAGAACGACAGCATCGGCTTCGAGCGCCGCCAGGTCCGGGACATCCCGTTGTCCACGGTGACAGTGACCGAGCACCGGGCCCATCGTTGCCGGTGCGCGTGCGGGGCGGTGACCGCCGAGCCGATGCCCGGACAGATCGCAGGATCGCCCTCCTCCTACGGCCCGAACCTGCGCGCCCTGGCCGTCTACCTTCTGGTCTTCCAGCACATCCCCGTCGAGCGGACCGCGATGCTGATCCGGGACGTGACCGGGGCGGAAGTCTCCACCGGCTGGGTTGCTTCTCTCCTGCCCGAGGCCGCCGGTCTCGTCGAAGACTCTCTGAACTTGATCAGGGCCCTGCTGATGATGGGGCACGTGCTGCATGCGGACGAGACGACCACCCGCATCGGCAGCACGCGGCGCTGGCTGCACGTGGCCTGCACCGACTTCCTCACCCTGCTCCACCTCGCACCCCGCTCCCGGGCCGGGGCCGATGCGGGCGGTGTGCTGCCGCACTACCGCGGGGTCCTGGTCCACGACTCGCTCTCGTTGTATGCCGGATACGGCTCCTGCACCCATCAGCTGTGCGGGGCGCACCTGATCCGTGAACTGACCGCCGCCGAAGAAGACTTCCCCGACCAGAAGTGGCACCAGCAGATCCGCTGGGCCCTGGCCGGACTGAACACCCAGGCCCTGCGCGTGAGGGCCGGGCAGATCACCGAGATTGCCCCCGAGGCCCTGCTGCTGCACCTGGACGCCTTCCACCACGGCATCACCGTCGGGCTGTCGGAGCATCCGCGCGCCGCGGGGCGAAAACAGTCCACCGCCCGCAACCTGCTGGAACGCCTGCGCGATCAAGCGCACGCCGTGCTCCGGTTCGCCGACGACCCCCGGCACGTGCCCTTCACCAACAACTGCGGGGAGCGAGCACTCCGGCCGGTCAAGACCCAGCTGAAGATCTCCGGCTGTCACCAGTCCGCCGACGGTGCCACGGCCTGGCTCGCCGTGCGTTCCTACCTGGACTCCGCCCGCAAACACGGACTGAGCGCCTTCGAGGCCATCCACCGCGCCTTCGCCGGCAACCTCTGGATGCCACCCATCGAACAAGACGCCTGACCAGCAAACTTCACGCACCGTCACCGATCAGCCGCATTCCTTCTGAATGCGTAC
>NZ_JAYWVC010000549.1:0-1523 GCF_036281785.1 Streptomyces chiangmaiensis
CGGAAGATTTCAAGTCCAATGAGACGGTTGTGATGCTATGAGGTTTGTGGTGCGGGTTCCCTGCGCTTGGCCGGGTTGTTGATCCATGCCTGCTGGGGTATCTCGGGTGGTCGGGGGCGTCGGCCGAAGCGTTCGGGGTGGCGGGTGTATGCCTCGGCGAGGGTGACGGCCCGCTGGTCGCGGACCTCCTCGGCGGTGCCGAAGTGGACGGAGGCGGGTGTGTGCCAGCCGATGCCCGAGTGCCGGTGCTCATGGTTGTAGTACGCGATGAAGGCGTCGAACCATTCGCGGGCGTGGGCCAGGGAGTCGAACCGTTCGGGATAGTCGGACATGTACTTCGTGGTCTTGAACTGGGCCTCGCTGTAGGGGTTGTCGTTGGAGACTTTCGGCCGCGAGTGCGATCTCGTCACCCCCAGATCGATGAGCAGCTGGGACACCTTCTTGCTCGTCATCGAGGTGCCACGGTCGGCGTGCACGGTCTCGGGCACGATGCCGTTGCGGGTGATGGTCTCGCGGATCAACTCCTCGGCCCGCTCGGCGGATTCGGCGGCCTCGACGGTGTGGCCGACGATGTAGCGGCTGAAGATGTCGATGATGACGTAGGCGTGGTACCAGATGCCCTTGGCCGGTCCGGCCGCCTTGGTGATGTCCCAGGTGAACACCTGTGAGGGCGCAGTGGCGACCAGCTCGGGCACCGTCTTGGCGGGGTGGGTGGCCTGTCTTCGGCGCTCGCCGTTCTGCCCCTTCTCGCGCAGGATCCGGTACATCGTGGAGACGGAGCAGTGGTAGCGCCCGGCATCCAGCTCGCGGGCCCAGATCTGTGCGGGCGGGAGCTCGGCGTACTCGTCGCAGTTCATCAACTCCAGTACCGCTGCCCGCTCTTCGGCCGCCAGAGCCGAGGGCTGAACCTGCGGCGGGCGGGGCCTTGGCGGTGGCGCCGGCCGCAGCCGACGGTAGTGGGTCGCCCGGGAGCGGCCGGTCAGCCGGCACGCGGCCGTAATGCCCAGCTCGCGCTCGACGCCGGTGAACGCGTCATCGACCACCGGGTCGGCGGCAGCCTTCAGTCCGCGCCCTCGGAGATCATTTCCAAGAGCGCGGAGGCTTTTCCCATAACCTCCAACGCGGCTTTGTTCCGGGCCAGTTCCTTCTCCAGCCGTTCCACCTGGCGGCGCAGCTTCTCGTTCTCCGCCTCGGCGGCCGACTTCTTCGGCCGGGCCGGGCTGGTGCGCTTGTCGACCAGCTTCTCCAGGGCCCCGGCATCCCGCGCGGCCCGCCACTCCTTCACGTGCGAGTGATACAGCCGCTCGCGGCGCAGGATCGCGCCCTTCTCGTTCTTCGGTGCGGCGTCGTACTCGGCCACGATCCTCAGCTTGTACTCGGGACTGAAAGTGCGGCGCTTCGGCCGGGGAGCCGGGTCGGATCCGGCGGGCTTGGTGCTGGTCATAAGGGGGTGGTTCTCCTGTCGTGCCCTCTCAGGCTAACCCGCCGAGGCGGAGCGTCTCACCCAAGGCTGACAGAGAGGG
>NZ_JAYWVC010000055.1:0-41314 GCF_036281785.1 Streptomyces chiangmaiensis
ATGAAGCAGCGCTTTACCGCGAAACGTCGGCCGCGCCTAATCTCCTGATTTCTGCACCGTGGCCCGGTACGTCAGTGGGCCCTTGAGCGACTGTCGCGGATGCAAGGGCATTTTGCTCGGTGAGGGAAGCTCGTCAGGGAGAGACATGTGTGATTGCTGTGGTCCTGAGTGGAGGCTGTCGAGTTCCTGCAGTGATGGTTGTGACGGCAAGGTGGGTGAGGCCAGCGGTTCTTCGAAGATGCGCGCACTTGTAGCTACGACTCGCCGTGAAGGTGACATACCTGACGGGACGTCAGGTGTCACGTTGTCGAACAGTAACGGGATATCGAAGCTCGAAGTACGTGAGTTCGACCTTCGGCGCGCCCTTCCGGCGGGTGCGTATCGGCGGGCCCTCGAGATTCTCTTCGCTCCTATCCTTGATAGGGATGTGGGCGTAGGATGATCATGAAAGGTATGACCGCTGGTTGCTAAACCTGGCCAAGGCTTTGGGACTCAGGGAGGAGCTGCCGTGCTTCATGCTCGCACTGCTGCCATCGAAACTGCGCGCCGCCAGATAGGTCGGGCGGCGCTCCGGGCAGTCGACTACCTGCGAGTCTCCACTGAGGAGCAGGTCAAGGGGTATGGCATCGCCTACTCCGGTAAGAAGACCTCGCGGTACATAGCCCAAAAGGACTGGGAGCACGTCGGCACCTACAAGACGAAGGCATCTCCGGTGCGTTGGAGGCACACCAGCGCGACGACCTCAACCGGCTCATGGAAGATGCCCGCCGGACCCCGCGTCCCTTCGACATGGTCGTGGTGAACGAGGGTCGAGCCATCGGCCGTACAGGGCGCGCCTTTTGGAAGTGGGTCTGGGAACTCCAGGAACTAGGTATCTTCGTCGCCGTGGTCAAGAAGGACTACGACAACAGCACTCCCGAAGGGGAGAGCAAGATGCGCAAGGACGCCGACTACGCCGAGGACGAGCGCAACATCATCCGGGAGCGCACCCAAGGCGGCCTCCAGGAGAAGGCGGAAGATGGCGGCTACATCGGCGGCAAAGTCCCCTACGGCTATCGCATCACCAACAAAGGCCTCGTCGGCGAAAGCAAGCTGGCCGTGGATGAGTGCGACGATGCCTGTGGCGATGATTGCAACAAGCTCAAGCACGAGGCCGAGAATCTGCGACGCGGCCGGGAACTCATTGTCATCAGGCGGGACTGGCGCAAAGCCGCCATCGCCATGAACTCCGAAGGGTACGCCAAGCGCGATGGCATCCCATGGGGGTACCACAGCCTGCGTCAGCAAGTCCTCAGCCCTATCGTGCTGAAGGCGCGCCAGGTCTTCCGGGGCTCGGCAGGCGTGAAGCGGGGCCGGGACGGAAACCCGATCAATGGTGAGCCTGTCCTGATCAATCTGTCTTCCATCTTCACCCCCGCCGAGATCAAGGAGTTGAAAGCTGCCGCCAAGCGCCCGGTGCGACGATCGCCCCAGAGGCGGATCTACACGCTCTCCGGGCGCATCGTGAGCCCCTGCGGCCAGCGATACGTAGGAGGCGGAAAGTCTCGGCGGGAGAAGCAGTACAGGTGCCGTGGGCGTATCGAGAAGTTCGCCACGGCAGGTACATGCGATGGCGCGGCGAGACGATGACCGTGGGGCCCGCGCCACGCTCGCGCAACAGGGCGGTCGCGACGAAGTACACCGCGGACTTGCCCCAGCCCGTGCGCTGCACGACCAGGGCTCTGCGCCCGCGCTCCACGAGGGCCTCGATGGCGCTCCACTGGTCCTCGCGCAGCCGGGCCTCGCCGGTCGGGGCCCCGACGAGCCGGGCGAGCACGGCGTCGGCGGCCGCCCGCAGCTCGCCCTCGGCCCCGGCTGGTGCGCTCGTGTCCAGGGGAGCGGTGCCCGGTGCGCCTGTCGGCGTGGACGAGGTTTCGTGGGCCGTGCGGCGCGGGTGTTCGTCGGTCATGGCGTCCATGCAACCCGATCGGTCCGACATAGCGCGAACGGGCCTCACGACCTGTGGACAACTCCTGGCGTGCTCATGGCCGGGGTTATCCACAGGGTGATACGGAATCACAAGATCCGCGAGATCGTCGCGGCATGACGAACCACGACGAAGCGGCCGGCTCCTCCGGCATCGGTGACATGGGCGCATCCGCACACGCCGGCGGCGAGCCCTCAGCACGCAAAGGACACCGTCCTATGGCGGGATCCTGCGGCGAGACCCAGGTCACACTGCGTTCCCCGGCCGAGCTGGCCGATGCGCTGCCCTATCTGCTGGGGTACCGCCCCGAGGACAGCCTCGTGCTGGTCGCCCTGCACGAGTGTGAGATGCGAGGGAGGTTCGGCGGGCGGGCACGGCTGGGCATCCCCGCCCGTCCTGACGACTGGCCCTCCGCGGCCCAGCAGTTGGCGCACGGCCTGGTCAACGGCAGCCGGCGCAGAGGGTCCCGGCCCGCGAGCATGATCGCCTACCTCGTCCAGGAACCGGCGAGCGGTGAGACGGGCCGCGACGTGATGGAACGCCTGCGGCCGCTCGCCCAGTCGCTGCGCACGGCCTGCGGCAGCCTCGACGTTCCGGTCGTGGAGGCCCTGTGCATCTCCGACGGCCGGTTCTGGTCGTACTGCTGCGCGAGTCCGGCCTGCTGTCCACCCGAGGGACGACAAATGGGCCTTCCCGGCACCTCGGTTCTTGCCGCCGCCGCGACCTATGCGGGTGTTCAGGTGCGCGGCAGTCTCAAGGAGTTCAGGGCTCGGCTCAGTCCTTGGGAGACGTCCGAGGTGCTCGACCAGGAGGCCGCGCTGGACGCCGCGAGCGTGGCGCTCGTCCCGAGGATTCTCAACGGCGACACCCGTGACGATGTCGCCACCGAAACGCTTGCACTGGCCGAGCGGGTCATGGCCCGTCTCGCCGAGGTCCCGACCGTCGCCGCCACCCGGGTGGCGGACCGTCGCGACGACGAACTGCTCGGGTACGACGAGGCCGCGGCCATGATCCTCGGCTTGCAGGACCGTACGACCCGAGACCGTGCCGCTGCGTGGATGGAGGGTCCGGAGGCCGCGGTGGCCCTGCGGCTGTGGCGTGGTTTGGCCCGCCGCTGCGTCGGGGCCTACGGCGAGCACGCCGCCGCGCCGCTGACGCTGGCCGGATGGGTCGCCTGGTCGACCGGCGACGAGCTCGAGGCCCGCGAGGCCCTCGCCATGGCCCTGGGCGCGGACCCGGACTATCTCTTCGCCCGTCTCTTGCATCAGGCATGCAACGACGGCTTGGACCCGGAGACCGTCCGCCGTTGTCTGCGGACGGAGCGCACGGATCACGGGAGCAAGGGGGGTACGGACCCCGCGGCGCCGGACGGCGGGTGCGCGCCGTCACACGGTCCGGCGCCGGCCCGAGGGCGCACCGTGGGGGACGACCGTCCTGCGGCACCGGCCGGGACTTCTGACGACTCGCCTGTGGAGTGGCCGGTGCCCGTCACCGATGACGGGTGTCCGTCCGACGATCCGTCCGGTGAATGGCTGATGGCTGTCACGGAGGACGAGACCCCGCCCGACGGCTGTCCTGTGGATCGGCCTGGTGACGCGGGTGCGCCGCGCGACGGTGGCTCGGAGGTTCCCACCCCTGCGAAGCCCGTGACCGACGGCCGCTCGGCGGATTCGTCCGGCCAGCCTTCGCCCGCCCGGGGCTTTGCGGCTCCCCCTGGCGGAGAAGCGTCGCCCGATGGCCGGCTCGGTGTTCCTGCGGGCGCGACTGCGCCGGCGGACGGTTTCAGGGCAGCCGTCGATCGGGTCGGGCCCCCGGCCGACGACACCTCGGCCTCGGTCGATCCGGTGGCCGTGCACCCCGGCGCGCCGCAGGCGGCGACGGCCGCGCGACCACCCCGTGCCATCGCCACTCCCCGCCGGCGCCACAAGGCGCGTCCGGCGAGCAGAGGCAGCCGGTCCAGCCGTCGTTCCAGCAGGGCGGCCCAGGACCGTCGCCGGCGCCCGGCCGACGCACCGACCAGCAGTGACGGGCCACGACGGGCAGCGGACAGCGCTGTCGGCCAGTCAGGGGTCCACCGCGCTGGGGGCCGGTGTGTGAGGGGGAAGACCACGTGAGCGTGTTCGGCGCTCGGACCTACCGCCGTTCGGTCGGCTTCCCGTTCGCAGGCGTGACCCGGGAAAAGCCCCTCCCGTTCACGTGTGTGGCGGAAACCGTGCTCGGGCCGCCCCGCCGTAGGACGCACCACCCTCCCGAGCACCCACCCGGCGCCCGCCGCCTCCCAGGGCGCGCCGAGCGGAGAGGAAACCGTCTCATGCCCCTGCACACACCCCATTTCGCCCACGACGGCGACCGACCTCCCCGCAATGGCCACTCGACGCCCAAGCCTCCGAAAGGTGTGCCACCGGTTCCGCCCCGCGGGCCCGGTGGGGCGCCGCCTGTCCCGCGCGGCAACCGGACGCAGGCGACCGCCCCGCATCTGCCCCGCCGCGTCGCCGAACTGCCACCTGCCCATAGCGCCCTGATCTGCGTCGCCCTTCCCGGGCTGGTGATCTCCACGGACCAGGGGCAGCTGACAGGACGGGGACTGGAGGGGTTCTACCGCGCGGGCCGCCGCGTGCTGTCCCGCTGCCAGGTGCGAGTGGCGGGTCGGGAGCCGCTGGCCGTGCAGGCCTGCATGATCGGGGCCGACTGCGCGCGGTTCGTGGGGACGGTGCACGCGGCCCCGGACGTGGGCCCGGACCCGGACGTCGTCGTGGAGCGCCTGAGGTCCGCTGACGGTACCGAACGGATCATCCTGCACAGCGCGGCCTCGCGCCCGCTGCGTCTACCCGTGGAGGTGTCCCTCGCCACGGACCTCGCCGAGCTGGCCGCCGTCGCCTCGGGCAATTCCGGACCCGAACTGTCCGCCACCGTGCATGACTCCGGGCTGCGTTGGTCGTGCGACAAGGGCGACTGCGCGGTCATGGCAGCCCCGCCGCCCGCCGATGCCCTCGCCTCCGCCGGGCTTCTGCGCTGGGAGATGGAGCTGCCGCCCGGCGGGACACGGAGCGTGGAACTGCGACTGCGGCCGGACGGCGCGGCACCGGTCCGGGCGGTGGGACACGGTGCGACGAGCCCGTTCGCCGAGGCCCGGGCCGCCGGGGACGACCCGAGGGTCCAGCCGCTGCTGCGCACCTGCGTCGAAGACCTTCAGGCCCTGCTCCTGCGTGACCTCGCCCGCCCGTCCGACGTCCATCTCGCAGCGGGAGCACCCTGGCGCTGCGGACCGGCACCCGCCGACTGCCTGGCGGCGGCGCGGATGACGCTGCCCCTGGGCACCCGGCTCGCCGCGGGTACCTTGCGGATCCTGGCCCGTACCCAACTCGCCGGCCCGGGCCTGCGCTCGGGCATGATCCCGGGCCCTCGCCGCGACGCGGGTAGGCACGTTCCGCCGGGCTGCACGGGTACCGATGCCACCTTGCTCTTCCCCGTCCTTCTCGCGGAGGCCTGGCGATGGGGACTTCCGGAGCGGGAGGCGCAGGAGCTGCTGCCCGTGGCCGAGAACTGTCTGCGGTGGCTGCGCACCACCGTCGGCGACGGCGTCTACCTCCCCGACCCCCAGCCGCACGGACCACTGCGCTGTGAGACGCAGGCGCATGCGCACCGGGCGGCCGTGCTCGGTGCCGATCTCCTTCATGCGTGGGGGCGGCCGGGAGGCCCCGAGCTGCGCGAATGGGCCGAGGAACTGCGCGGCGCGTTCTGCGCGGACTTCTGGATCGAGGGCCAGGCGGGCGGCAGACCTGCCGCCGCCCGCACCCGGGACGGACGCCTGGTGCCGCACCTCGGGGCCGGTGCCGCCCATCTCCTCGACACCGGCCTGCTCGGCTCGGGTGCCCTGGCGCCCGGCCTGCTCGACAAGGTACGCACGGAGCAACTCGCGCGGCTGCTCGGCGATCCGGTCATGGACTCGGGATGGGGACTGCGTGGCCTCGGCGCGACGGAGGCGGCGTACAACCCGTTCGGACACCGCGGCGGCGCGGTGCGTGTCCAGGAGACGGCGGTCGCCGTGGCGGGACTGGCCGCCGCCGGGCATGAGAAGGAGGCGAGCGCACTGCTGGTCGGGATGCTCTCGGCGGCGGAGGAGTTCGGGTACCGGCTGCCCGAGATGTTCGCGGGCGAACCGCGCGTGGAGGGGGTTGCACCCCTGCCGCATCCGGCGGCCTGCCGTCCCGCCGCCACGGCGGCCGCGGCCGGAGTCCTGCTCCTGACCGCGCTCGCCGGTATCCGCCCGGACGCGCCGGCCCGGACGGTGACCCTGTGCCCGGTCCGCAGCGCACCGCTGGGCGAGATCGTCCTGACGGGACTCAGAGTCGCCGGTGCCCCCTTCTCCGTGCGTGTCGGCCGGCTCGGCCTCGCCACGGTGGAGGAGGCCGCCGACGGATTGCAGCTGGGGGTGTGAGCTCGGGCGACGTGCCACGGGAGGGCGAATGGCTCCCGCCGCAGAGACGCATCGATGACAGAAGTGGATCAGCTGTGGAAGCGGTCGCCGAAGGGAGTGTTTATCGTCAAGCAGACGACTATGATCGCGGCATGCCCTACGACCCGTCAGCCTTTCCGCCCTTCGCCGTCACCGTGGACCTGGTCGTGCTGACCGTGCGCCGTCATTCCCTTTGCGCGCTGGCGGTCCGCAGGGGCGAGCCGCCGTTCCAGGGCCGATGGGCGCTTCCTGGCGGCTTCGTACGGGCGGACGAGGATCTGGCGCAGGCTGCGGCACGTGAACTGACCGAGGAGACGGGGCTGTGTGCCCATGACCCCCAGGCGCCGGCCCACGACAACGGCGCTCACCTGGAGCAGCTGGCGACGTACGGTGACCCGAAGCGCGACCCGCGGATGAGAGTGGTCAGTGTGGCTCACCTCGCGCTCGCTCCCGACCTGCCCGCGCCGCGGGCCGGCGGCGATGCCCACAGCGCACGCTGGGCGCCCGTGGAGGAGCTGCTGCAGCAGGGCGGCTACGGCAGGGACGGGGAGCAGGCGGCGCCGCTCGCCTTCGATCACGCGCAGATTCTGGCCGACGGTGTCGAGCGTGCCCGTTCCAAGATCGAGTACTCCTCGCTGGCCACTGCGTTCTGTCCATCCGAGTTCACCGTCGGCGAGCTGCGCCGGGTGTACGAGGCCGTCTGGGGCGTGGCCCTCGACCCCCGCAACTTCCACCGCAAGGTGACCGGTACTCCCGGGTTTCTCGTGCCCACGGGCGGCACGACGACCAGGCAGGGCGGCCGTCCGGCGCAGCTCTTCCGCGCGGGCGGGGCCACTCTGCTCAACCCGCCGATGCTGCGCCCCGAGGTCTGACCACCGCCTGAGCACCGTCCGCACGGCAGGTCGCCGCGGACACACGTCCTATTCGGGAGTCGGCGCCGGACCGCCGCCAGGGTGACCCAAAAAACGGACATATCGCGCTATCTTGCTTCAGGTGATCCAGGCGATCGGACTGACCAGCAATCCCCGCACGGACGTTCCGCCCGCCGTCGACGACGTGTCCTTCGAGGCGCATGCGGGCCATGTCACCGCGCTCCTCGGAGCCTCCGGTGCAGGCAAGACGACTGCCCTCAGGCTGATGCTCGAACTCCAACCGGGCCGCGGTATCACCTACTTCCGGGGACGTCCGCTGCACCGCATCGCCCATCCGCAGCGCGAGGTGGGCGTGCTCCTCGGCGACGTCCCCGGCCATCCCGCGCGTACCGTGCGTGGACAACTGCGCATGCTGTGCTGTGCCGCGGGCGTGCCCGTCCACCACGCGGACGAGGTCCTCGAAAGGGTCGGACTCGTCAGCCTGGGTCACGAGCGACTGGGCATGCTCTCGCGCGGAATGGATCGCCGTCTCGGTCTCGCCTGCGCTCTGCTCGGCGACCCGCACACGCTCGTGGTCGACGATCCCGTCCACGGGCTCTCCGCCCGCGAAGGCCGCTGGCTGCACGGCGTTCTGCGCGCACACGCCGCCCAGGGCGGCACCGTCCTGTTCGCCACGGGCGACCCCAAGGAAGCCGCCCGTACGGCCGACCACGTCGTCACGCTCGACGAGGGCCGGCTCGTCGCCGACCAGACGGCCGCCGAGTTCGCCCGCACCCGGCTGCGACCCCGCGTGGCCGTTCGCAGCCCGCACGCCGCACGTCTTGGAAACCTCCTCACCAAGGAGGCGAGAGCGGCCCGGCGTTCGGTGGAAGTCGTCCACGAGGACGGCAACCGGCTGTCGGTGTACGGCAGTACGTGCGCCGAGGTCGGGGAGGCCGCATTCCGGCACGGCATCCTCGTGCACCAACTGGCCGACGAAATCGGCGACATGGGTCCGCCCGCCGACGCGGACGCAACAACGGCGGTATCGCCCTCGATGAAGACGCCGGAGCCGGGCGACCTGCCCGCGTCGCCGCCGCCCGTGAGTGTCCGTGCCGCCCCCAACCCTCTGCGCCCACTGCGCTACGAACTGCACCGCACCGTCGGTGTCGCCACGACCCACCTCGTCGCGGCCGCCGCGCTCGTCGCCTCCGTTCTCGTCTCCGTATTCCTCGCCCGCATCGGACATACCCCGCCGCACCGCGTGACGGCAGCTTGGCCACAGGAGCTTCCCCTGCCGCCCGCGGCGCTCGGTGCGGGATTGCTCGGCGCCCTGGCTTTCGGAGACGAGTTCCGTCACCCCGCGCTCTCCGCGCACCGCGGGACCGTCCCACGCCGGCTGGGGCTGCTCGCCGCGAAACTCGTCGTCGCCGGGGCCATTGCGCTGATCCTGGCTGTCCTCGCGGTCGCCCTCGACTTCGAGGTCCTCACCGTCGTCTTCGGGGGAGAGGTCGCCAGGGTTCCGGCTGACCGGTTCGCCCTCTTCGTGAGTTGGTGCGGCCTCGTCGTGGGGTGCGCCTGGGCCGGAGTGCTGGCCGCGGGGATCTTCCGGTCCACGATCGCCGGAGTGGTCGTGGTGCTCGCGGTGCCCGTCCTTGTCGTACCCGTCCTGCAGCAGGTGCTGGAGAGGCCGTCCGTGGGGACCACGGCGGGCCTCGTCGCCCGTGTGCGGGGGCTCTCGCCGCTGCAGTGGCCCTTGGGTGGTGAGCGGTATCTGGCCGCCGCGGTGCATGTGGTCGCCCAACCCGTCGGCGGTGCACTGGCCTTGTCCCTGACCGCGCTGCTCTGCGCATATCTGCTCACAGTGCTGCGCGGCGGGGCCCGATGACAACCGTGTGTGCCCATCCCGGCCCGCCGTGCACGCAACTCCCCGGAAAGTGCCCATTTCTTTCCGATAAGGCGTCAATTGCGACGGGGTGAGCGATCACCCTTTCGTGTGCTTTTCACCAAAGACCTCAAGGCAGTTGGAGAGGGCGCCGACAAAGGATCCGTGAGTACCCTTGCGCACACCATGATGACCGCCGCCCGCTCCGCAGACTCCGGCCTTGCCGGACCGGGCGAACTCGACCGCTACCCCTACGCCGAGGCGCCCGCCGCCGACCGCGCCGGCACGCCCTCCTGGGAGGGTGCGGACCCTGAACTGGGTCGCGTCGGCCGACGCGCCGCGGGCAGCCGTGGACGCGGACTGCACGGCCAACTCGTCCAGCAGCTCGGCCAGATGATCGTCTCCGGCGACCTGGGCGCCGACCGCCCACTGGTGCCGGAGGAGATCGGTCAGCGATTCGAGGTGTCCCGCACCGTCGTCCGTGAGTCGCTGCGCGTCCTCGAGGCGAAAGGCCTGGTCAGCGCACGACCGAACGTCGGTACGCGTGTGCGTCCCGTGAGTGACTGGAACCTCCTCGACCCGGACATCATCGAGTGGCGGGCCTTCGGGCCCCAGCGCGACGACCAGCGCCGCGAACTCTGCGAGCTGAGGTGGACCATCGAGCCGCTCGCCGCGCGCCTCGCCGCAGGTCACGGCCGTGAGGAGGTCCAGCAGCGGCTCGGCGACATGGTCGAGATCATGGGACACGCCATGGGCCAGGGCGACTCCCTGACGTTCTCGCGTGCCGACGCGGAGTTCCACTCGCTGCTCATTCAGGTCGCCGGCAACAGGATGCTGGAGCACCTCTCGGGGATCGTTTCAGCAGCCCTCCAGGTCTCCGGCGGCCCGGTCACCGGCTGCGACCGCCCGAACGACACCTCCCTGACCCAGCACGCCCGCATCGTCGACGCGCTCGCGTCGGGCGACGGGGCGGCCGCCGAAGGCGCCATGCGTCAACTGCTCACCGTCCACCCCGAGGTGGAGCGCGTGGTTCCCGCGCCGCGGGAACACTGACCGCAGTACCGCGTGCGGTACGACCGGGCATGGGTGCCCCGTCGTACGGCACCGGGGCCTGCGGTCGACGGCCGTGCAGCGCCGTTCACCCGCCGTCGGACTCCGTCGGATCCTCCCGGGACCCGGCGGAGTCCGACGGGGACGGACGGCGCCGCCGGTTCCGGTGGGCAACTCCGTCATGGACGACTTGGAGCCGGTCGCGGGTGTCGGAGCCGTCACGGATCCCCTGTGCCGATCCGGGATTCCGGGACATGGCAGGAACCGGCCGTCGGCGGTCGACCGCCGGGACGACGTCGACTGACTATCTCTGCCCGTATCTGGACGTTTTTGAGCGGTTACGGGGTGTGATCCGGGCCACGCGGATTAGGCGTAACGCTTCGGGGCACTATGCGATGACCTAAGAGGTGACAGCCGAGGAGGGAATACGGACGCCGTTCACGGCGCTGTCCATCTCCCCGGCCCCCACCCGCGCCGTCGGCCCATCCCCAAGCCGGCGGTCGGCTCCTGTCCTCGTGGACGGGGCCGGAAGCCGTTTTCCAACGTTCCGAGAGGTTGTTCGTGTCGGCCAGCACATCCCGTACGCTCCCGCCGGAGATCGCCGAGTCCGTCTCTGTCATGGCTCTCATTGAGCGGGGAAAGGCTGAGGGGCAGATCGCCGGCGACGATGTGCGTCGGGCCTTCGAAGCTGACCAGATCCCGGCCACTCAGTGGAAAAACGTACTGCGCAGCCTCAACCAGATCCTCGAGGAAGAGGGTGTGACGCTGATGGTCAGTGCCGCAGAGCCCAAGCGCACCCGCAAGAGCGTCGCAGCGAAGAGTCCGGCCAAGCGCACGGCCACAAAGACCGTCGCGGCGAAGACGGCGAGCGCGACGAAGGCTACCGCTCCAGCCGCTCCGGCCGTGCCGGTCTCCGACGACCCGGCTGAGGAAGCGCCGGTCAAGAAGGCCGCTGCCAAGAAGGCGACGACCGCCAAGAAGGCCGTCGCGAAGAAGGCCGTCGCCAAGAAGACGGCGGCCAAGAAGACGACGACCGACAAGAAGGACGACGCCGAGCTGGTCGAGGAGGAAGTCGTCCTCGAGGAGACCCCCGGCAAGCCCGGCGAGGAGCCCGAGGGCACCGAGAACGCCGGATTCGTTCTGTCCGACGAGGACGAGGATGACGCGCCCGCGCAGCAGGTCGCTGCGGCTGGCGCGACCGCCGACCCGGTCAAGGACTACCTGAAGCAGATCGGCAAGGTTCCGCTGCTCAACGCCGAGCAGGAGGTCGAGCTCGCCAAGCGAATCGAGGCCGGGCTGTTCGCCGAGGACAAGCTGGCCAACGCGGACAAGCTCGCCCCCAAGCTCAAGCGTGAGCTGGAGATCATCGCCGAGGACGGCCGACGCGCCAAGAACCACCTCCTGGAGGCGAACCTCCGTCTGGTGGTCTCCCTGGCCAAGCGCTACACCGGCCGCG
This sequence comes from Streptomyces chiangmaiensis, assembly GCF_036281785.1. Taxonomy (NCBI): domain Bacteria; kingdom Bacillati; phylum Actinomycetota; class Actinomycetes; order Kitasatosporales; family Streptomycetaceae; genus Streptomyces; species Streptomyces chiangmaiensis. The sequence continues at coordinate 11,665 of NZ_JAYWVC010000055.1, forward strand.
GCATGCTCTTCCTGGACCTGATCCAGGAAGGCAACCTCGGTCTGATCCGTGCGGTCGAGAAGTTCGACTACACCAAGGGCTACAAGTTCTCCACGTACGCCACCTGGTGGATCCGTCAGGCGATCACCCGTGCCATGGCCGACCAGGCCCGCACCATCCGTATCCCGGTGCACATGGTCGAGGTCATCAACAAGCTGGCCCGTGTCCAGCGGCAGATGCTCCAGGACCTGGGCCGCGAGCCCACCCCGGAGGAGCTGGCCAAGGAGCTGGACATGACCCCGGAGAAGGTCATCGAGGTCCAGAAGTACGGTCGCGAGCCCATCTCCCTGCACACCCCGCTCGGTGAGGACGGCGACAGCGAGTTCGGTGACCTCATCGAGGACTCCGAGGCCGTCGTTCCCGCGGACGCGGTCAGCTTCACGCTCCTTCAGGAGCAGCTGCACTCCGTGCTCGACACTCTCTCGGAGCGCGAGGCGGGCGTCGTCTCCATGCGTTTCGGTCTCACCGACGGTCAGCCGAAGACCCTCGACGAGATCGGCAAGGTCTACGGCGTCACCCGTGAGCGGATCCGCCAGATCGAGTCCAAGACGATGTCGAAGCTGCGTCACCCGTCGCGCTCGCAGGTGCTGCGCGACTACCTCGACTGAGCCTCGGCCGTAGTCCCTTGAGGGGCCGGTTCCCGTGGGAACCGGCCCCTCTGCGTGTGCGCGTCGTAGCCGACTGGATCACTGTGGGTGTTCTACGACCATCCGACAGTGAGGAGTGCCCATGCGTCGCCACCTTGCCCGAGCCCTGGCCGTGGGAGTTGCAGCAGCCCTGATACCGCTGGTGTCCCCGGCCTCGGCGACGGCGGACAACGTCGTCATCGGAGGCTTCCCGGTCGACATCTCACAGAGCCCGTGGACCGTCGCACTCTCCAGCCGTGACCGGTTTGGTGGTACACGCGCGGGGCAGTTCTGCGGAGGAGTGGCGGTGGATCGTGCCAGGGTCCTGACCGCCGCTCACTGTATGAGCGCGGCCGTCCTGGGAGCACCACCGGGACAAGTGCGGGACCTGAAGGTCATCGCGGGTCGTACCGACCTGATGTCCAGCCAGGGCAAGGAGATCCCGGTGACCGCCACATGGGTCAATCCGATGTTCAACAGCCTCACGAACGTCGGTGACTTCGCGGTGCTCACCCTCGCCTCTCCGCTGCCGGCGAGTTCGGTCATCCGCATGGCGGCGGCCGGCGATCCGGCCTATCAGCCGGGGACGGCGGCGACGGTGTACGGCTGGGGTGACGCCACCGGAGATGCGGACTACGTGCGCAGTCTGCGGGGCGCGAACCTGCAGGTACTGCCGGACAATGCCTGCGAGCGGGCCTATCCCGGCGGTCTGGAGGGGAAGTACCAGGCTGCTTCCATGCTGTGCGCCGGCCAGCCCCAGGGTGGTCACGACGCCTGCCAGGGGGACAGCGGGGGACCGCTGGTCGCCATGGGGCGTCTGATCGGTCTGGTGTCCTGGGGGAACGGCTGCGGACAGCCCGGCAGCCCCGGGGTCTACACGCGCGTTTCGGAGGTCGTCAGAACGCTGAACGGCGGCCGATGACGGTGATCCGCTTCCCGGGGTCCTGTCGCGCATGCTGACGGGCGTCACGCAATGGACCGGGTGCGTGCGGCACGGCGGGCGGACCCGGTGCGCCCCACGGCGCCGCTCGGAAGCGCCCTACGAGTACGGGCGGCCACTCCTCGTGATCGGAGTGGCCGCCCGTTTCACCGGCCTCGGCGCCGGTGGCGGCTCGTCGGGACGCTAGGTGTCAGCGTTCCTCGTCGGAGGCGTTTGCCGGAACGGAGGTGAGGCGCTCCGTCTCGTCCTGTATCTCAGCGGCGATCTTCTTGAGTTCCGGCTCGAACTTGCGGCCGTGGTGGGCGCAGAAGAGCAGTTCTCCGCCGCTCAGGAGGACGACGCGCACGTACGCCTGGGCGCCGCAACGGTCGCAGCGGTCAGCGGCCGTCAGCGGGCTCGCGGGGGTCAGAACAGTAGTCACGTCGCCTCTTCTCTAGCTCGACGAGCTGTCGTACCAGCGTCAACATCCAACCAGGCCGAAAACGTTCCCGCTCGCGGCTTATCCTCGAAAATTTCTTTCCGAGCCGGCTGTCTGCTGCCGGTTGGCGGCGAATGTGCCGTATTACGTCTGTATGTCGTACGGGTTCGCGCTGTCTATCGGTGGTCGCGTCCTCCCGGCGGCGTTGCCGGTTGTGGATGAGGACGTGCCCCGAGGCTAAATGGTTCATGCCTCGAAGGGAACGTGATATGTACTTCACCCCCACCATATGTCGAACGTGCGTGCGACTCTGGACTAGTCTGAGTTCACGACGAGGGTGGCGTTACAACGGCTCTACCAGGCCTCGGTACCCTCGGACCGGTGACCGAAGCCGGCCCGCTACCCCATGGGGCCCCATCTGAAATTCAGCGAGGAGCGAACCGCGTGACCGCCGATACGTCCGTGCCGTCCACAGCGCTGCTGACAGGAGCAGACCGCGACGGTTCCAACTACACCGCGCGGCACCTCCTGGTCCTCGAAGGTCTCGAGGCCGTGCGGAAGCGCCCCGGCATGTACATCGGTTCGACCGACAGCCGGGGTCTGAGCCACTGTCTCTGGGAGATCATCGACAACTCCGTCGACGAAGCCCTGGGCGGTTACGGCGACCACATCGAGGTGATCCTGCACGACGACGGCTCGGTGGAGGTCAGGGACAACGGCCGTGGCATTCCGGTCGACGTGGAACCCAAGACCCGCCTGTCCGGTGTCGAGGTCGTGATGACCAAGCTGCACGCGGGCGGCAAGTTCGGCGGAGGCTCCTACGCGGCCTCCGGTGGTCTGCACGGCGTCGGCGCATCCGTGGTGAACGCCCTTTCCGCGCGCCTGGACGTCGAGGTCGACCGTGGCGGCCACACGCATGCGATCAGCTTCCGGCGCGGTGTACCGGGCGCCTTCGCCGGCGACGGCCCGAACGCGAAGTTCGAGGCCAAGAGCGGACTGCTCAAGGCAAAGAAGATCCCCAAGACCCGCACCGGCACGCGCGTACGCTACTGGGCCGACCGCCAGATCTTCCTCAAGGACGCCAAGCTCTCCCTGGAGACGCTGCACCAGCGCGCCCGCCAGACGGCCTTCCTGGTGCCGGGGCTGACCATCGTCGTCCGCGACGAGTACGGGCTCGGCGAGGGCGGGAGCAAGGGCGAGGAGTCCTTCCGCTTCGACGGCGGCATCAGCGAGTTCTGCGAGTACCTGGCGAGCGACAAGCCGGTCTGTGACGTCCTGCGCTTCTCCGGACAGGGCACCTTCAAGGAGACGGTCCCCGTCCTGGACGACCACGGCCAGATGACGCCCACCGAGGTCACCCGGGAGCTGGGTGTCGACGTGGCGCTGCGCTGGGGCACCGGGTACGACACGACGCTCAGGTCGTTCGTCAACATCATCGCCACTCCCAAGGGCGGCACCCATGTCGCCGGCTTCGAGCAGGCGGTCACCAAGACGCTGAACGACGTGCTGCGTGCCAAGAAGCTGCTGCGCGTCGCCGAGGACGACATCGTCAAGGACGACGCCCTGGAGGGGCTCACCGCGGTCGTGACCGTGCGCCTGGCCGAACCGCAGTTCGAGGGCCAGACCAAGGAGGTCCTCGGCACGTCCGCGGCCCGCCGGATCGTGACGAACGTGGTCTCCGCGGAGCTCAAGGCGTTCCTGACCTCCACGAAGCGGGACGCCGCCCAGCAGGCCCGCGTCGTTCTGGAAAAGGCCGTGGCCGCGGCCCGTACGCGCATCGCCGCCCGCCAGCACAAGGACGCGCAGCGCCGCAAGACGGCCCTGGAGTCCTCGTCGCTGCCCGCGAAGCTCGCCGACTGCCGCAGCGACGACGTCGACCGCAGCGAGCTGTTCATCGTCGAGGGCGACTCCGCGCTGGGTACGGCCAAGCTCGCGCGGAACTCCGAGTTCCAGGCGCTCCTGCCCATCCGCGGCAAGATCCTGAACGTCCAGAAGTCGTCCGTGACGGACATGCTCAAGAACGCCGAGTGCGGTGCGATCATCCAGGTGATAGGGGCCGGATCGGGCAGGACCTTCGACATCGACGCGGCACGCTACGGCAAGATCATCATGATGACCGACGCCGATGTGGACGGCTCCCATATCCGCACCCTGCTGCTGACGCTGTTCCACCGCTACATGCGGCCCATGGTCGAGTCCGGGCGGGTGTTCGCCGCGGTACCGCCGCTGCACCGCATCGAGATCGTCCAGCCGAAGAAGGGCCAGGACAAGTACGTCTACACGTACTCCGACCGCGAGCTGCGCGACAAGCTCCTGGAACTCCAGAGCAAGGGCGTCCGGTACAAGGATTCCATCCAGCGGTACAAGGGCCTGGGTGAGATGGACGCCGACCAGCTGGCCGAGACGACGATGGACCCGCGTCACCGCACCCTGCGCCGGATCAACCTGTCCGACCTGGAGTCCGCCGAGCAGGTGTTCGACCTGCTGATGGGCAACGACGTGGCACCGCGCAAGGAGTTCATCTCCAGCTCGGCGGCGACGCTGGACCGGTCGCGCATCGACGCGTAGCCGCCGCGCCGCTACGGCTCCGGCAGGACGTGAGCCGAGAGCGCCTGGCCGGGGGGCGCCCCCCGGCCAGGGCCCAGGATCCGGTGGGCCGAGCGTGAGATCGGGGCCGTGTTCCGACCGGAGGCAAGACGGTTTCCGGGGCGGCCCGGCGTGCGCGGGGGGCCTCCGGACGGCCAGTTTTGGTCTGCCGGGGTGGGTTGCACAGCCCGTCGTGCGAACCGGCCGCGCGTGACCGGCTGCCTCCCGTCGCGTCCGCGAAGGCCTGGGGTACGCCGCTGCGACGGGCAGTGCTCGAGGCACGCCTCCACCCATGGGTGGAGAGAGCGGGCGGTGCCGGTTCCACCCACGATCCACCCTGGCTCCGATCTGCCGACCTGGCGATTTCCGTAGCGTCGAAGGCGCCGACAGCAGCCGCTGTCGGCCTCTTTCCTTCTCGCTCACGGAGCCTGTGATGTCCGGGCTGGTCAACGCGTTGGTGATCGTGGCCGTGGTCGTCCTGGTGATCGTGCGTCAGTTCCGGGCACACCGGATCGACGCCGACCGGCGCTGGTGGCTCGTACCCGCGGTCCTCACCGTTCTCGCGTTGCGCCGGCCCGGCATGCTCGATCCCCATCACCCCACCGAGTCCGCCCTGCTGCTCGGCGCCGAGGTGCTGATCGGCCTGGCGACCGGGGCCGGCTGGGCCTGGACCACCCGGATATGGGTGGAGGCGGACGGTGCCGCGTGGAGCAGGAGCACCAAGGCCAGCGTGAGCGTCTGGATCGGCGGCATCGCCCTGCGCGTCGGCCTCTTCGCGGTCGGGGCATCGCTGGGCGTCCACCAGGACAGCTCCGCCCTCCTGCTCGCCCTGGCGGGCACGCCGCTGGTGCGCTCCGGGCTCCTGGTCTGGCGGGTGCGGTTCCTCGTCTCCGTTGACCGACCGGCCACGGCGTACGGTGACGGCATGCCCCGGCCCGCACAGAAGGAGCGTGTGTGACGGACAACGTGTGGACGCGCTGGCCCTCGCGCGAGGCAATGTCCCGCAGGGGAGTCTCCGGTGCCCGGCGTGCGCTCGGCTGTGGTGCGGACGGCTCTTCGCCCTCGGCATGCTCCTGTGGACGACCTTCGCCGGCGGCCGTCTGCATGCGTGGGGCGAGGCCACGGCGGCAGCCGGGGTCCTGGTGTGCGGAGTGGCGGACTGGGCCTTCTTCCGGACCACACTGCGCAATCGGCTGCTGCCCTCGGTCGTCCTGCTCGCGGTGCTCCTGGGGCTGGCACTCGTGGGGCACCTCGCGGGGCTGGGTATCCCGGCCCTCGTGCTCTGGTGCGCGTGCGCCGTCGCCGCCATGGAACAGCCGCTCGTCGCGGCGATACCCGCCGCCGGCGTAGGGTTGGGGGCGTACGCCGCGGTCAACAATGACGCCTGGCTGACCACGGCGGTCACCACGGTCGGAATCGCCCTCGCGGGCTACGTCCTGCGCCTCGACGCGGAGGCGCGGGGCGGTGCCCTGCGGCTGCTCGCCCAGGAGCGGGCCGCACGAGCGGCCGAGGCCGAATCGGCGGCCCTGGCGGAGCGGGCCCGGATCGCCCGGGACATCCACGACGTACTGGCACACAGTCTCTCCGCGCAGCTGGTGCATCTGGAGGCGGCCCGGCTGCTGATCGAGTCGGGGGCCGAGCGTGACAAGATCCTTGAGCGGGTCGTGTCCGCCCGGGGGATGGCGCGGGAGGGACTCGCCGAGACCCGGCAGGCGCTCTCGGCGCTGCGCGGCGAGATGTCCCCGCTCGAGGACTTCCTGAGTGAGCTCGTCGCCATGGCGGACGGTGCGGACGTCACCGTATCGGGTGAGCGCAAACCGTTGCCCGCCGAAGCCTCGCAGGCGGTCCGCAGGGTCGCCCAGGAGGCCATGACGAACGTCCGCAAACATGCCCCCGGCGCCAAGGTGCACATTCGGCTGGAGTACGCCGAGCATCAAGTGATGCTGGACGTACGGGACTCGGGTGGATCGCCGGGCGAGTTGACCGGCACGGGGGCCGGGTACGGTCTGCTGGGCATGCGGGAGCGCGCCGAGTTGCTGGGCGGCTCGCTGGATGCCGGGCCCGGCGAGGAGGGTTTCGTGGTGACGTTGAAGGTGCCGGTATGACGGAGGAGGGCGGCAAGCCGGCCGGGTCGTGGTGGCGGACGACCAGACGGTGGTGCGCGAGGGCATCGTGATGCTGCTGGGGCTGCTTCCCGGCGTCGAGGTGGTCGGTGCCGCCGGAGACGGGGAGGAGGCGGTGAAGCTCGTCGCCGAGCTCGCTCCGGACGTGGTGCTGATGGACCTGCGCATGCCGCGCTGCGACGGCGTCGAGGCGACGCGGCGCATCCGTACCGAGCACCCTGGTACCCAGGTCGTCGTGCTCACCACCTACGCGGACGACGAGTCGCTGTTCCCGGCGCTGAGAGCAGGGGCACGCGGCTATCTCACCAAGGACGGGCGGCGACGAGATCGTGCGGGCCGTGCGGAGCGTGCTGTCCGGGGACGCGGGGCTCTCCCCGAGCATCCAGCGACGGCTGCTGGAGCGGCTGTCGGAGCCCGGGCGGGAGCCGCCCGCGGAGGCGCCGGACGGGCTCACCGCACGGGAGACGGAGGTGCTCGTGCTGATCGCCGAGGGGCTGACCAACCAGGAGATCGCCCGCAGACTGCATGTCTCCACGGCCACCGTGAAGACCCACATCAACAATCTCTTCGCCAAGACCGGGCTCAAGGACCGCGCCGGGGCGGTGCGTTACGCGTATGCAAACGGGCTGGTGCGGCCGCCCTCGCGGTGAATCACCTGATGGGGTGAAGAGCGCGGAGAAGGAGAGCCGGGGATCTTTCCGATCTGTCCATCCTTGGGCATGAAGTCAAGCAATGGTCGTCCCAGCGGAGACGGGGGCGGTCCCGAGAGTCCGGTCGAGAAGCACGAAGGCCGTGACGCGGCCCCCACGGCCATGGGGGCGGCCGGACACATGCGGCACGACGACCCCTGGTACGACGCGCTCGCTTCCGGTTGGGGGGAACTGGACGGGACGGGCGCGCCCGCTCCCGTGGTGCCGCCCGCGCGGCGCGAGGATGGGGCTTCCCGTGCGGCGCAGGTGTATCTGGAGGTGCAGCGCAGTGCGGCTTTCCAGGAGGTGCGCAGCCGGTACCGGAGGTTCGTGATCCCGGGGATCGTGGCGGCCTTCTCCTGGTACCTGGGCTATGTGGTGGCCGCGCAGACGGCGCCGGGGCTGATGGCCCGGCCGGTGGCGGGCGCCGTGAACGTGGCGATGCTGGCGGGACTCGGACAGTTCCTGACGACGTTTGTGCTCACCTGGGCGTACGCGCGGCACGCCCGGTTGCATCGGGACCGGGCTGCCCTCGATCTGCGCTGGGACACCCAGGAGTTGACCCGAGGGCTCAGGGGCGGCGAGTCGTGAGCGAGCACCATCAGGCACTGGCGCTGGTGCTGTTCAGCGTGTTCGTCGCGATCACACTGGCGATCACCACGTGGGTGAGCCGCAACCGGCAGGGGTCGGCGGAGGAGTTCTACGCGGGCGGGCGATTGTTCTCGCCGATGGAGAATGGTTGTGCCATCGCAGGCGACTACATGTCGGCGGCCTCCTTCCTGGGCGTCACCGGGCTGATCGCTCTCTTCGGGTACGACGGGATGCTCTATGTGGTGGGCTTCCTCGTCGCCTGGCTCGTGGTGCTCTTCTTCGTCGCCGAACTGGTGCGCAACTGCGGGCGGTTCACACTCGCGGACGTCATCGCGGCAAGGATGAGCGAGCGGCCGGTGCGGATCGCGGTGGGGACGTCCTCCGTCACCGTGTCCGTGCTGTACCTGGTGGCGCAGATGGTGGGAGCGGGCAGCCTGGTCGCGCTGCTGTTCGGCGGAACGAGCGCCGCGGCGCGTTCCTGGACTGTGATCGTCGTCGGCGCGCTGATGGTGATCTATGTGTCCTTGGGCGGGATGCGGGCCACCACCTGGATCCAGATCGTCAAGGCCGTGCTGCTGCTCGGCGGCGCGATGGCGCTGACCGTGCTCGTCCTGTTGCGCTTCCACGGGGACGTCGACTCATTGCTGCGGACGGCGGCGGAGCGCAGCGGGCACGGTGAGGCTTTTCTCGCGCCGGGGCTGAAGTACGGCGGGACCTGGACCGCGCGTATCGACTTCGTCAGCCTGGGCCTGGCACTGGTGCTGGGCACGGCCGGACTGCCACACATCCTGTCCCGCTTCTACACCGTTCCCACCGCCCGGGCCGCCCGTCGCTCCGTCGTCTGGTCGGTCGGGCTCATCGGCGGTTTCTACCTGATGACGATCGTGCTGGGCTTCGGCGCGGCAGCCGTCGTCGGACCGGACGCCGTACGGGAGTCGAATGCGGCCGGGAACACGGCGGTGCCGCTGCTGGCGCTGAAACTGGGCGGCGGAGCGGAATCGACCGGCGGAACGGTCTTGTTCGCGATGGTCGCCGCGATCGCCTTCGCCACGATCCTCGCGGTCGTCGCCGGTATCACCCTGGCGTCCTCGGCGGCTGTCGCGCACGACCTGTACGCATCACTGCGGCGTCGTCGCACCAGGGCGCGCAGCGAGGTGGCCGTGGCACGGGTCGCAGCCGTCGGTATCGGTGTGGTCGCGATCGCGCTCGGGCTGCTGGCCCGTGACCTCAACGTGGCCTTTCTGGTGGGGCTCGCCTTCGCCGTCTCCGCGTCCGCGAACCTGCCGGCGCTGATCTGCTCGCTCTTCTGGCGCGGCTTCACGACACGCGGCGCCGTGTGGGCGGTCTACGGCGGTCTGCTGCCCGCTCTCGTGCTCGTGCTGCTGTCGCCGGTCGTCTCGGGCAGTCCCGAATCGCTGTTCCCCGCCGTCGACTTCCAGTACTTCCCGCTGCAGAACCCCGGCATCGTCTCCATCCCGCTCGGCTTTCTCGCGGGCTGGCTCGGCACGGTCACCTCCGGGGAACAGCCGGACGAGGCCAAGCACGCGGAGACCGAGGTGCGGTCGCTGACGGGTGCGGGGGCGGTCTGACCCGCTGGTACCACGCTGTGGTGCGCGGGCCGCACGGCCCGCGCACCCTCTGCTACGGCGCCACCCACGCGTACCGGTGTTCGGGCCGCCCCGTGTCGCCGTACTTCAGGGAGAGCCGCAGTCGGCCCACCTGCTCGAGGCGGCGCAGATAGCGCTGGGCGGTGGAGCGGCTCAACCCCGTCCGCGCGGCCACCTCATGGGCCGAGAGCGGCCGGCCGGACCGGTGCAGTACATCGCATATGAGGTCCGTGGTCGGCTCGGAGTGGCCGCTGGGCAGCCCGGGTGAGGAGGACGCCGGCGTGGTGCGCAGGGCGCCGAAGATGCGGTCGACCTGTTCCTGGCCGGCCACCCCCCGGCCGCCGACGCGGTCGACCGTCCGGCGCAGGGCGGCATACGAGTCCAGGCGTGTGCGCAGGGCCGTGAAAGTGAACGGCTTCACCAGGTAGTGCAGTGCGCCCAGACGCATCGCGGCCTGCACCGTGGCCACGTCGCCGGCCGCCGTGATCATGATGACGTCGGTGCCATGGCCTTGCTCCCGCATCCGGTGGACCAGTTCGAGCCCCGTTTGATCGGGCAGGTAGTGGTCGAGCAGAACCAGGTCGATCGTGGCGCGCTCCACCGCGGCCAGCGCCTGGGCGGCACTGTGCGCGCGGGAGGCGACCCGGAAGCCGGGAACCTTTCCGACATACTTGGCGTTGATCTCGGCGACACGGAAGTCGTCGTCCACGATCAGGACGTTTATCATCGGGCCTCTCTCCCTCAAGGCCAGGCGAGCGTTAAGCCCGTGTTTCGGCTCCGCAGTTGTAGCGCGAGCAAAATGAGCACAACAGACTCTTGCAAGCAGAAGTAGGTCTTGCGCCCAGAAGACTGCTGCCGCGGTGTCCACGACATCTACGGTCCCGGCCATGAGCGCAGACACCAGCCCCGCCATCGAGCTACGGGGCGCGAGCAAGACCTTCCGGACCCCGTCAGGGGGTCTGCACACGGCCGTCAGGGGGCTTGATCTGACCGTCGGCCGCGGTGAGTTCGTCGCCGTCGTCGGACCCACCGGTTGCGGCAAGTCGACGACCTTGACGCTGGTCAGCGGGCTGGAGGAGCCCACCGAGGGCGAGGTGCTGGTGGCCGGCGCGCCGGTGGCGGGAGTCGGGGACAAGGTCGGCTTCGTCTTCCAGCAGGACGCCACGTTTCCCTGGCGCACGGTTCTGTCCAACGTCATGGCGGGCCCCCGCTTTCGTGGTGTGCCCAAGGCGGAGGCGAAGCAGAAGGCGCGCGAGTGGCTGGCACGGGTCGGGCTCGCGGCCTTCGAGGACCGCTACCCGCATCAGCTCTCCGGTGGCCAGCGCAAGCGTGTCGCTCTCGCCGCCACTTTTGTCAACGACCCCGAGATCCTGCTGATGGACGAGCCGTTCTCGGCGCTCGACGTGCAGACCAGGGCGCTGATGTCGGACGAGCTGCTGGAGCTGTGGGAGGGCACGGGCGCCTCGGTCGTCTTCGTCACCCACGACCTGGAGGAGTCGATCGCGCTGGCCGACAAGGTCGTCGTGATGACCGCCGGACCCGCGACCGTGAAGCACATCTTCGACATCGACCTGCCGCGGCCGCGCAAGGTGGAATCGGTGCGACTGGAACCGCGGTTCATCGAGATCTACCGCGAGATCTGGGAGTCCCTCGGCGAAGAGGTCCGCATCACGCGCGAAAGGGGTGCCGCCCATGTCGCCTGAGGTCATCTCCGCGTCGGCTCCCGTGGACACCTCCAAGCAGCCCGGCCGTGCCGAGTCCCGGGCGCGTGCCGCCCGCAGGCGCAAGGCCGTCGTCCTGGTCGCGCGTGTGCTGCTGCTGGTGGCCGTGCTCGGCCTCTGGGAGGCGCTGTCCCGGGCCAAGGTCATCGATCCGTTCAACTTCTCGATGCCTTCGAAGGTATGGGACCAGATCTACACCTGGATCACCCACGGCACCGCGCTCGGCTCGCTCGGCGAGCAGATCTGGGTCACGCTCCAGGAGGCGCTGCTCGGCTGGGTCATCGGTGTGGCGGCCGGTGTGGTGTTCGGTATCGCGCTGGGGAGGATCGCCTTCCTCGCCGATGTCCTTGGTCCATACATCAAGGTGCTCAACTCCATACCCAGGATCGTCCTTGCCCCGATCTTCGTGATCTGGTTCGGACTCGGCCCGTCCTCCAAGATCGCCTCGGCTGTCGTCCTGGTCTTCTTCCCGGTCTTCTTCAACGCCTTCCAGGGCGCCCGCGAGGTCGACCGCAACCTGGTCTCCAACGCCCGCATCCTGGGCGCCAGCGACCGGCGGGTGACGCTTCAGGTCGTCATTCCGTCGGCCACCTCATGGATCTTCACCAGTCTCCATGTCAGCTTCGGCTTCGCGCTGATCGGCGCCATCGTCGGCGAGTACATCGGCGCCACCAAGGGTGTAGGCCTGCTCGTCGCACAGTCCCAGGGCACCTTCAACGCGGCCGGTGTGTATGCCGCGATGGTCATCCTCGCGGTCGTCGCGCTGGTGGCCGAAGGGCTGCTCACCTTCGCCGAGCGCCGCATCTTCCGCTGGAAGGCGACGGATTCCGGGCATTGACCGGCCCCTCGGGCGCTCGTCGGGGGCGGCCGCCGGCCCCTACACGCACCACCTCTTCCCGCACAGCCATCTCACAAGGACGTGAACCGTCATGCGCAAGTCCGCCAGAATCGCCTGCCTCGCCGCGGCCGGTCTGCTCGCCGCCACCTCGCTCACCGCCTGCGCCAATGACGCGGCGTCCACCGCCGCGTCCGGATCCGGCGGCAAGGGCGACGGCAAGGGCGAGAAGGTCAAGATCATGGTCGGTGGCCTGGACAAGGTCATCTACATGCCCGCGATGCTCACCCAGCGGCTCGGCTACTTCGACGCCGAGGGCCTCGACGTGGAACTGCTGAGCGAGCCCGCCGGTGTGCAGGCCGAGACCGCACTGGTCTCCGGGCAGGTCCAGGGTGCCGTCGGCTTCTACGACCACACCCTCGATCTGCAGACCAAGGGCAAGCACGTCGAGTCCGTGGTGCAGTTCTCGCACGCACCCGGTGAGGTCGAGATCGTTTCCGCCAAGGCCTCGAAGGACATCACGTCGCCCAAGGACTTCAAGGGTAAGAAGCTCGGAGTCACCGGCCTCGGCTCCTCGACGGACTTCCTCACCAAGTACCTCGCGGTCAAGAGCGGGGTACAGACGAGCGAGTTCAGCCCGGTCGCCGTCGGCGCAGGACCCACCTTCGTCTCCGCCCTCCAGAAGGGCTCCATCGACGCCGGAATGACCACCGATCCGACCGTCGCCACCGTGCTCCAGAAGAAGCTCGGCACGGTGCTCGTCGACATGCGGACCCCACAGGGGTCGCAGGAGGCGCTGGGCGGCCCGTACCCGTCGTCCAGTCTCTACATGCAGACGGAGTGGGTCGACGGTCACAAGGCCACCGTCCAGAAGCTGGTCAACGCCTTCGTCAAGACCTTGAAGTGGATGTCCACGCACTCCGCCGACGAGATCGCCGCAAAGATGCCGGCCGACTACTCGCAGGGCGACAAGACGCTCTATGCGAACGCCATCAAGAGCACGCTCCCGATGTTCACCAAGGACGGCGTGATGCCGGAGAACGGACCCGAGACGGTCGAGAAGGTCCTCAAGGCGTTCAACCCCAATATCAAGAACGCCACCATCGATCTCGACAAGACGTACACCACGGAGTTCGTGGAGAAGGCAGCGGGCTGAGCCGACCGGCACCGCCTCAGGCGTGGGCCGCCCAGACGTAGCGATGCTCCGGGCGGCCCGCGTCGCCGTATTTGAGGGTCAACGTGGCCCTTCCCGTGCGCTCCAGCAATTTCAGATAGCGCTGGGCGGTCTGCCGGCTCAGTCCGGTCCGCTCGGCGATCTCCTGGGCGGACAGCGGTCCTTTGGCGTTCACCAGGGCACGCCCCACGAGATCCGCGGTGGTGGGGGAGTGCCCTTTGGGCAGCCCCGGTTCCGTGGCCGCCGACATGGCGCCGAAGATCCGGTCGACCTCCGCCTGTTCCGCCCGACCGCCGCCGTCGAGCGTGCGGCGCAGTTCGGCGTACGCCTCCAGCCTGGTGCGCAGCCCCGCGAAGGCGAACGGCTTGACCAGGTACTGGAGTGCGCCCTGTCGCATCGCCGCCTGCACCGTGCGGACGTCCCGCGCGGCCGTCACCATGATCACGTCCGTCTCGTGACTGCGCCGCCGCATCTCCCGGACGACATCGAGCCCTGTGGCGTCAGGAAGGTAGTGATCCAGCAACATCAGGTCGGGGCGCGGCGCAGTCCCCAACAGGTGCAGGGCGCTCGCCGCGTTGTGCGCCTGGCCCGTCACTCGGAAGCCGGGGACCTTGTCGACGTAGGCGGCGTTGACGCGGGCGACCCGGGCGTCGTCGTCCACGACCAGTACCTCGATGGGCCGGGTCATCGCGTCTCCTCTCCGGGGAAGTGAACGGGCGTCTGCGGGAGCAGGTTCTCTTCTGCCGGTGCTTCCTGGGCGGGGACGCGGTGCCGGGGGTCCTTGGAGGGCGGCTCCGGTGTCCGGCCGGGCGCTTCGAGCGCGTCGGGCAGCACGACGGTGAACTCCGCGCCCCCGCCGTGGGCTTCGCCCACCCGAGCGCTGCCTCCATGGCGTTCGGCGAGACGGCGCACCAGGGAGAGGCCGATACCGCGTTTGCCGTGGGACGGCGGCTGCTTGGTGGACCATCCGTCAGTGAAGATCAACTCCCGGCGTTCGGCGGGGATTCCGGGTCCCGTGTCCCGGACCCGGAGGACCGCCGTGCGCTCCTCCGCGCGCAGTTCGACCTCCACGCGCGCGTGCCGGGTGCCGGCCACGGCGTCAAGCGCGTTGTCGACCAGGTTGCCGACGATCGTGACCAGCCCTCTCGGATCGATCAGCCGGTCGGGCAGCAGCGTCCGGTCCGCGATCCACAGTGCCACGCCGCGCTCCGCGGCGACCGTGGCCTTGCCCACCAGCAAGGCGGCGAGCAGCGGATCGTGGATCCTCTCGGTGACCTGTTCCGCGGTGGTCCTGTGGTCGCCCACCACCTCGTCGACGAACTCCACCGCGTCGTCGTACATCTCCAGTTCGAGCAGTCCCAGGAGCGTGTGCATCCGATTGGCGTGCTCGTGGTCCTGCGCACGCAGGGCGTCGATCAGACCACGGGTGGAGTCCAGTTCCCGGCCCAGCTGTTCGAGCTCGGTGCGGTCGCGCAGGGTGGCGACCGCACCCCCGTCGTCGGTGGGCATGCGGTTGGCGACGAGGACACGCTGACCGCGCACGGTGAGCAGATCGGTGCCGGCGACACGACCGGCGAGGACGTCCGTCGTACGGCCCTCGCCGAGCGCCTCGTCGAGGGACTGCCCGACGACCTCGTCACCGATGCCCAGCAGGCGTTGCGCCTCGTCGTTCACGAGCCGTACCCGGCCCGTCCGGTCCAGGGCGACCACGCCCTCCCTGATGCCGTGCAGCATCGCCTCGCGCTCCGCGAGCAGCGCCGAGATGTCGGAGAAGGCGAGGTCTCGGGTCTGCCGCTGGACCCTGCGCGCGATCAGATACGCGGCGAGGGCACCGATGGCGAGGGCCGCACCCGCGTAGGCGAACAGTCCGGGGATCGCGTGCAGCAGCCTGGCCCGCACGCTGTTGTACTCGATGCCCACGGAGACCGCGCCGATGATCCTGCCCCGTGCGTCGCGCAGCGGCACCTTGCCGCGGGCCGAGCGCCCCAGGGTGCCGCTGTCGATCTGCATGACCTCCTCGCCGGCCAGGGCCTGTCGCGGGTCGGTGGACACGACCCGGCCGATCTGCGTGATGTCCGGGTGCGACCAGCGCACCCCCCTCATGTTCATCACCACGACGTACTCGGCTTTGCTCGCCTTGCGGATGTGTTCCGCCTCCGCCTGCACAGGTCCTTGCGGGGACGGCAGCGTCGACTGCAGGTCACGGGCGATCTGCGGCTGGACCGCGGTGGTCTGCGCGATCGCCAGCGCCTGGTGCATCGCCTGGTCGTCGAGCAACCGGCCGAGCGGGGCCAGGAACAGTCCGGTGGCGAGCACGGCGACGCCCGCGGCGATCGCCACCTGCGTCAGCAGGAGCTGCGAGAACATACGCCGCGGCAGACCGAGGCGCAGTCGTCGTGCAGGGGGAGAGGGGGTCATGCGTAGACGGTACGGGTGCGCGGGCGCGTTGCCTCCGCAGATGTGGCACGGATCTCCCGAGGGGCGTGCGCGAGGGCTGTGAGGGTCGACCGTTGCCGTGGAGGGCGGGAGTTCAGCAGTGCGCGGGGTCGCCGACCACCGTGGTGAGCAACTCGCGTACCGACACGACGTCCATCCGGGCCGGTGAGCCGAGCGGGCTGCCGCAGCTGTCGGGGCGTGGGGGCAGGGACGCCCCCTGCGCGACCAGGACGCGCCACAGCCGGCCGTCGGTATGGGCGACGGTGACCTCCCAGCGGGGCGCGGTCCCGTCCGTGCGGACGACGGTCAGCGCGTCCGCCGCGTACTCGTGGGCCGCAGTGCGAACGGCGAGTTCCGCCGCCTGTGCGGGTCGTTCCCAGGCGGAGCTGCCACGGCATCCCTCCACCACGACCCGTCCGTCACGCACTCCTTGGAGGATCTCCTTGACGTGCGGGGCCTGGGCACGTCCGTACGCGTATCCGAACGGAAGCACGAGCAGCGTGGGTGAGAAGCGATGGCCACCCAGATGAGTGACCTCCCAGACCCCCTCGACTCCGGAGCTGGTCAGCTCGGTCGCCAATGGGCGGCCGAGGAGGGCGCAGCAACGGTCCCGCTTGCCGTTGGTGCAGACGAACGCGAGCGGATCGCCTGTATGGGGTTCGGCCCGGAAGACCGAGTCGAAGGTGCCGGAGTCCCCGCGGCCGAGCGCGGTGAAGTCCAGGTCGAGCAGCCGCTCCGGCTCGGAGGTCGTGGCGGTGCGCAGCCACACGTTGCCCGGAAGGGTGTGGGCGGCATAGATCTGCCGTGCGGCGGGCGTGCCGCAGTCGGCGTGCCGGCCGGGGCGGCGGATGAGCGCGATCCGCACACCTGTGCCCTCCGCGGCCGCCTCGAGGGCGCGGCCGAGCTGGGGATCCAGGTGGCTCGATGTGAGCGCTTTGGGACCCCAGGGGCCGGGCTGTTCCAGGAGCAGCCATGTCCTCGCGGTCGCCGCGGTTCCTGCGAGAGGCTCGTCGAGGTCCCGTGATGCAGTCGTGCACGTACTCACAGAGGTGAGCCTAACCTGACTTCGGCGGCGATGACTTCCAGCCCCGCGAACAGGGGCGCATTCGAGGCGCATCGGGGGTGCGCCGTAGGCACGCGAAGCGCACAGGGGAGCGGGCCGGATGCGGCCGCGCACCGGCTCACCCGGTGCGCGGTTGCGGTCGTGGGCGCGCTCCGTTCACCGGGGGAGCGGCTGTGGCGGTCGCGCCCCCGCATAGCGCCCGCTCGGGCGCATGCGCAGCGGACGTTCTTCGTACTCCTCCAGGGTGTGGGCGATCCAGCCCGCCGTGCGGGCCACGGCGAAGACCGTCTCCGCCGCCGTGGTCTTCATGCCGGAGGCAACCGTGAGGACGGCCAGGGCCAGGTCGACATTGGCGTGCAGCGGAGCGTGGCGGGCCGTGGTGGAGACGATGTCCCGCGCGGCCGCCAGGGCCGGTGCCGCGGCAGGCAGCTCCTCCAGGACGGAGAACAGCGCACGCGCGCGGGGGTCCTCGCCCGGATACAGCCGATGTCCGAGCCCGGGGATCGTGCGCCCCGCACGGAGTTCGTCGGCGACCACGGGGGCCGCGGTGCCCCGGTCCAGGACGTCGAGGAGCATCCGGTGCGCCAGGCCGCCGGCCGCACCGTGCAGGGGGCCCTCCAGGACACCGAGGCCCGCGGAGACGGCGGCGTACGCGTGAGCGCGGGCGGACGCGGCGACGCGGACCGCGAGGGTGGAGGCGGCCAGGTCGTGGTCGACGAGAAGCCCGAGTGCGGTGTCCAGCGCGCGTACTGACGTCTCGTCGGGGTCGCGTCCGGTGAGCCGACCCCACAGGCGCCGCGCCAGCGGGCCCTCGTCGCGGTGGTCGGGCCGCAGTGGCGGGAGGGCGGCGACCAGCGTGGGGATGAGGGTGCGGGCGGCGCCGAGGACGGCCTGCGGCGACAGATCGAAGCGCAGCGGGTCCGCGGTGGCCGCGGCGATCGCCGCCACCCTCAGCCGGTCGGTGGGGCCGGTGTGCTCGGGCAGCGCGGCCACCGCTCGGCGTGCGACGGTGACGGCGGCCTCCGGGGCGGTGAAGGTGATTCCGGGCTGCAGCCGTCCGGTCCACAGCCACTCGGCGATCTCCTCGTAGGAGTGCCGGTCGGCCAGCTCGGTGGCGTCGACGCCCCGGTAGAAGTACCGGTCCTTCTCGATGAGGGTGATGGACGTGCGGACCGAGAGTTCGCCGGCGGCGGGTGAACCTCCGGCCGGCTCACGCCTGTTGCGCCGCGCGAGGGCCGCCACCTCCTGGGCGTCGAAGGTGCTGCCCCGGCCGCCGGGCTCCCGCCTGCTGCTGAGCTGGCCACGGCTCACATAGGCGTACACGGTCTCCGGTTTCACCCCGAGGAGTTCGGCCGCCTCCCTGGTGGTGATCCGAGTGCCGTCGTGTCCGCGAGTTGTGCCCTGATCCCTCATGGCCGTCACCGTACCCATGGATCACACATTGATTTAATCAATATTGACAGAGATTGAGTCAAGCATGGACAGTCGAGTCAATTCCAAGGAGGACACATGTCGATCAGCAGGGCCGCATCCACCCCCGTGGAGGTGCCGCGCGGGCTCGCGGGTGTCGTGGTCACCGACACCGAACTGGGTGACGTCCGGGGGCTCGAGGGCTTCTACCACTACCGGGAGTACTCGGCCGTCGAACTCGCGCTGACCCGCGGCTTCGAGGACGTCTGGCACCTGATGGTCCACGGCGCGCTGCCGGACCCGGCGCAGCGGTCCGCGTTCGCCGCCAGGACCGCCGCCCTGCGCCGCCTTCCCGACGACGTCCGGGCCGCGCTTCCCGCGGTGGCGGCCGCGAGCGGCCGGTCCGGCCCGCTGTCGGGTCTGCGTACGGCGCTCTCCCTGCTCGGCGCCTCGAAGGGGTTCCGGCCGGTGTACGACATCGATGCGGACCGGCGCCGCGAGGACACTCTGGCGGCGGCGGCAGTCGTGCCCACGCTGTTGACGGCGCTGTACCGGCTGGGCCGGGGGCTGCGGCCGGTCGAACCGCGGGAGGGCCTGCCGTACGCGGCCAACTACCTCTACATGCTCACCGGTTCGGAGCCCGACGAGGCGCATGCGCGCGCGATCGAGCAGTACTTGATCTCAACCATTGACCATGGATTCAATGCGTCAACATTCACGGCGAGGGTGATCACCTCGACGGGTGCGGATGTCGCGGCAGCCCTGGTCGGGGCAGTCGGCGCGCTGTCCGGACCGCTCCACGGTGGAGCGCCGAGCCGGGCCCTGGACACCCTCGATGCGATCGGCACGCCGGACCGCGTCGACGCCTGGATCCGTGCGCGCGTCCTTGCCGGCGAGCGCATCATGGGCTTCGGCCACCCGGTCTACCGCACGGAGGACCCGCGCTCGAGGATGCTGCGGGGTATTGCGCAGCGGTTCGGCGGCGGGCTGGTGGACCTCGCGATCGAGGTCGAGCGCCGCGTGGAGGCGATCCTGGCCGAACTGAAGCCCGGCCGCGAACTGCACACGAACGTGGAGTTCTACGCCGGGGTCGTCATGGAACTCTGCGGTGTCCCGCGCGAGATGTTCACACCGACCTTCGCGACGGCCCGAGTGGTCGGCTGGAGCGCCAACATCCTGGAACAGGCGCAGGACCCGAAAATCATCCGCCCGGCGGCCCGGTACGTGGGCCCGGTGCCACCGGTCGCCGTGCCGACGGTCAACTGACGCCGTCGACCGCTACGACGTTGAGGCTGTGCTGTCGCTTTGATGGTCGTTCATCGCTCGCTCAAAGATTCTGAAGAATCGCCCTTCTGTGCTCTCGGGAGGCAGTGATGCCTTCGCCTCACGCGAGACGTTCCAGTAGCGGCGGAACACAGAGCTCTGGGTGATCCTCCGTGCGTGAGCGAGCAGCTCGCTTTCCGTCAGCCCTCCCCACTCATAGAGAAGCAAGTACTGGCCCCAGGTTAGGTTGGCAAAGAGGAACTGCCGTACCTCTGAGTGAGGGCGACCCGGGTAGGCGTTCCAGACCTCGGCCAGTGCTGGATCGGCCATCTGCATCTCTGTGAGTCGCACGTGAAGACTTCGCAGATCTGCTGCCGCGCTCCGTCGTAGTTCGTCCCGGGACGCCACCAGCTCCTCACGCTGAAGGGCCAGCTCCTGGCGCTGCAAACGTAGTTCCCGCTGCTGGAAGATGAGTGTCGTGACGAGGAGAAGCAGGGCCACCCCTGAGAACACCGCGCTAACGGCACCGAAGTAGTCCCCCAGGGCGCTTCTTGCGGCAGCAGTCTGCCGACTCCCGTTTGTTCGCTCCACACCGTCTATCAACCAGCCGCTGGCGACGATGGAGAGTGCACCGACCAGTGCGATTCCAGTTACCGACGCGATCAGCCACCCTGCGATCCTGCTCGGCGTACGCCACCCGGTATCACGAGCCATTGGCTGCCTCCCGGAGTCCACGGGAGACTTCCCGACCTCAACTATGCGGAAACGGCTTCATCTAGCACTCTCACACCACACACTCAGCACCAGCCCGCCCCGGGCCGAACGCCTGAAGTGACGGCGTCGGGCCCGAGGCGGAGGTTGGCGTTACATGTCGGGGATGTCTGCCTTGGCGCGTACCAAGGTCTCGCGACTGATGACGACGATGCGTTCGTAGTCTGCGCGCGCGGCGTCAGGCGGCAGCTCGCCGTCCAGATCGGCTGTTGCCTCTGTGCCGATCACGGCGTAATTACCATCACTCAATTCGAAGATGTCGGGGCACGTCTGCCCCGTACCGCTGCCGCGCTCCCGGGGGGAAGCGCCGACTCGACGCACGATCTTCAAGTCCGTTCCTATGTCGGTCGAGGGACGGGCCGACACATGCGCCTGTCGTCGCGCGGGCTGGTGACCCCTCTCGCGTCCAGTGCAGCTCATGCTTGGGCCCACGGATGTTCTCTGAGTGGCCGCGGGTCCTTGTGGGGAATGGCAGCCCCTAGCAGCACATGGGAGTACCTGCGAGGGATGTTTACCCGGCGCAGGTTGAGGGTAGAGTATCGGGCCGGTGAGCCGTGCGTCCCAGGGACGCACGGAGTTGATGAAAAGATCCCTCCTCACTCCACCGGTGGTTCCCCCACCACCCACCACTCTTCGAGTTCACCGTCATCCGACTCCTGGTCCAGCCTCTCCATGCTCTCCACCAGATCGTTCATCATCCGGCCGAGCTCGGCTTCTTTCGATGCGGCAGACAGACTCTGTCGGTGATGGCGGGTTGCCGCCCAGTACTCACGGAAGATCTTGTTGCGGCACATCACCCGAAGGTGTCCATACAGTTCGGTGAGGCTCCATGCCCCGATCTGGTGGTAGTAGAGCGCGTTGATGTAGAGCGCGTTCGCGAAGAGGAACTGCCTCTGCTTCTCGGGCGGGATGTCACTCTCGTAAGTGTCGAGGACCGCCGCGAGAGCGGGATCATCCATCGCTTTACAGAGAAGGTCGAAGTGGAGGCGGTGCTGTTCGGTGAGCACAGTGTGCCGGCGATGGGATGGGCTTCGTTCAGTGACCGCGTTGACCAGGGTTGCAAACCTTACCCTGGCGGTGGAGCCAAGCCTCCGTGACCCGGATTTCTGTGTGGTCATGTCAACCCCCGAATCAGGCGACCGTCCGCCGGTCGTCGGGTGCGGTCGACTGGTGGGGACCGGCGAGCGATGGGCGGCGCGCTTGCCGCCTCCCAGGGTGCCGAGCGGCTCTGATCGGCGGGGAGGCGGAGAGGAGGCGCACAGAGGGAAGTGCGGGTCGCGTTTCCCGGCGCCATGCCAAACGTGTGCCCCGCGAGCGCCGCTAACAATCGTTCACTTCGCGGGGTTTCCCCGCACTCGTATCCTGAGTCGGCATTCAATCCTCGTACGAGAGCGGACCCTGTGCCGCGCGAGCCGGTCCATGAGCCGTCCTCGTACGCCGCCGGGACCGCGATCCGGCGCACGCAACGGTGGAAGAAGGGGCACACGTTGAGCCGGCCGACCAGTCCGCAGCAGATCCCGGTCGTCGTCCTCGCCGGATTCCTGGGCTCGGGCAAGACCACGCTGCTCAACCACCTCCTCCACCACAGCGCGGGCAGCCACATCGGTGCCGTCGTCAACGACTTCGGGGACATCGAGATCGATGCCATGGCGGTTGCCGGAGCGCTCGGGGACTCCACCGTCTCCCTCGGCAACGGATGTCTCTGCTGCGCCGTCGACGCCGGCGAACTCGACGTCTACCTCGACCGCCTGGCCCGGCCCTCCGCGGGCATCGACGTCATCGTCATCGAGGCGAGCGGCCTCGCCGAACCGCAGGAACTCGTCCGCATGGTGCTCGCCTGCGATCATCCACGCGTGGTCTACGGCGGGCTTGTCGAGGTCGTCGACGCGGTGGAGTTCGACACCACCCGGGAGAGGCATCCCGAACTCGACCGCCATCTCGCGCTTGCCGATCTTGTCGTCGTCAACAAGACGGACCGGGCCGACGACAGCGATCGGGTCCTGCGGACCGTGCGTTCCCTCACCGAGCGGGCTGCCGTGGTCCCGGCCGCATACGGGCGCATCGACCCCGAGTTCCTCTTCGACTGCCGTCCGGCCGAGGAGCGGGTCGGGCAACTGTCGTTCGACGACCTGCACCGGCATGACGGCGGGAGTCCGCACCACGCCCATCTGCACGCCGGATACGACAGCCTCTCCCTCCGTTCCGACGTGCCCATGAACCCGCGGCGGCTGCTGGAGTTCCTCGACACCAGGCCGGAGGGCCTCTACCGGATCAAGGGATACGTCGACTTCGGCGCCGCCGACCCGCGCAACCGATACGCCGTGCATGCCGTGGGGCGGTTCCTGCGGTTCCGCCCGGAGGTGTGGGAGGCCGGCGCCGAGCGGCTCACCCAGCTCGTGCTCATCGGTTCCGGCATCGACACCACCGCTCTGCGCAAAGAGCTGGAGGCGTGCACGGACGACGCCCCACACGCCGACGAGCACAGCATGTGGGGCGTCCTTCGCTATGTGCGGGACGAGGAGACCGAGGCTCTCGCGAGCCCCGGTGCCCTGGAGGGCTGAATCACATCGGTCCCGCCACCACCGCGATCGTCTTCGCCAGGGACACGCCCGAGCCGTCGCGTCGCGGGTCCAGTTCGGGCAGCTCGGCCGGTGTGCCGTTCTTCTGCGCGGCCCGGGCCGGTGTCGGGCCGGCCCAGGCGAAGGACAGGCAGTCCTCGCCCTTCAGGAACCGCTGGCAGCGCACGCCGCCCGTGGCGCGGCCCTTGCGCGGGTACTGGTCGAACGCCGTCATCTTGGCGGTGGTCTGGACCGAGTCGTCCAGCGTGCCGCGCGAGCCGGCGACCGTGAAGACGACCGCGTCCACCGCCGGGTCCACCGCCGTGAAGGAGATCACCTTGGCGCCGTCCGCCAGCTTGATGCCCGCCATGCCGCCCGCCGGCCGGCCCTGGGGGCGCACCTGGGACGCGGGATAGCGCAGCAACTGGGCGTCGTCCGTGATGAAGACCAGGTCCTCCTCGCCCGTGCGCAGTTCGACCGCGCCGACGATGCGATCGCCCTCCTTGAGCGTGATGACCTCCAACTCCTCCTTGTTGGCCGGGTAGTCGGGGACCACACGCTTGACGACGCCCTGTTCCGTGCCGATCGCAAGGCCCTGGGAGGACTCGTCCAGTGTCGTCAGGCAGACGACCGTCTCGTCCGCCTCCAGGGAGACGAACTCCGAGACCGGAGCGCCCCCGGACAGGCTCGGCCGCGCGGCGGTCTCCGGCAGCTGCGGCAGGTCGATCACGTTCAGCCGCAGCAGCCGTCCGCCGGACGTCACGACGCCCACCTCACCGCGGGCCGTCGCCGGGACCGCGGAGACGATCACGTCGTGCTTCGCGCGCCTGTCCTCGGTGTCCTCCGCGAACGGGTCGCCGTTCGCCGTGCGGGCCAGCAGGCCCGTCGACGACATCAGCACCCGGCACGGGGCGTCCTCGACCTGGAGCGGGACCGTCGGCGCCGGGGCGCCGGAGGACTCCAGCAGCACCGTGCGCCGCTCGGTGCCGAACTTCTTGGCGACCGCGGCCAGTTCGGCGGAGACGAGCTTGCGCAGCTCCGCGTCCGACTCCAGGATCCGGGTCAGCTCCGCGATCTCGGCGTTGAGCCGGTCCTTCTCCGCCTCCAGCTCGATGCGGTCGTACTTGGTGAGGCGGCGCAGCGGGGTGTCGAGGATGTACTGCGTCTGGACCTCGCTCAGTGAGAAGCGCCGCATCAGGCGCTCCTTGGCCTGCGCCGAGTTCTCGCTGGAGCGGATGAGGCGGATGACCTCGTCGATGTCCACCAACGCCGTGAGCAGGCCCTCGACCAGGTGGAGCCGGTCACGCCTCTTGCTGCGGCGGAACTCCGAGCGCCGCCGGACGACGTCGAAGCGATGGTCGAGGTAGACCTCGAGCAGCTCCTTGAGGCCCAGGGTGAGCGGCTGGCCGTCGACCAGCGCGACGTTGTTGATACCGAAGGACTCCTCCATCGGCGTCAGCTTGTAGAGCTGCTCCAGGATCGCCTCCGGCACGAAGCCGTTCTTGATCTCGATCACCAGGCGCAGGCCGTGCTCACGGTCCGTGAGGTCCTTGACGTCGGCGATGCCCTGGACCCTCTTCGAGCCGACCAGGTCCTTGATCTTGGCGATCACCTTCTCCGGGCCGACCGTGAAGGGCAGCTCGGTGACGACCAGGCCCTTGCGGCGCGCCGTCACGGTCTCCACCGACACCGTGGCGCGGATCTTGAACGTGCCGCGGCCCGTCTCGTAGGCGTCCCGGATGCCCGAGAGGCCGACGATCCGGCCGCCGGTGGGCAGGTCGGGTCCCGGGACGTGCCTCATCAGGGTGTCCAGATCCGCGTTCGGGTGGCGGATCAGGTGGCGGGCGGCCGCGATGACCTCGCCGAGGTTGTGCGGCGGCATGTTCGTGGCCATGCCGACCGCGATGCCCGACGCGCCGTTCACCAGGAGGTTCGGGAAGGCGGCCGGCAGGGCCTCGGGCTCCCGCTCCTGGCCGTCGTAGTTGGGGACGAAGTCGACCGTGTCCTCGTCGATCGACTCGGTCATCAGGCCCGTCGCCTCGGCCATACGGCACTCGGTGTACCGCATGGCGGCCGGCGGGTCGTCGTTCCCGAGCGAGCCGAAGTTGCCGTGACCGTCGACCAGGGGCACGCGCATCGAGAAGGGCTGGGCCATGCGCACCAGGGCGTCGTAGATCGACGCGTCACCGTGCGGGTGCAACTTACCCATGACCTCACCGACGACACGGGCGCACTTCACATAGCCGCGGTCGGGGCGTACGCCCATCTCGTTCATCTGGTAGACGATCCGGCGGTGCACCGGCTTGAGGCCGTCGCGCGCGTCCGGCAGGGCCCGGGAGTAGATGACCGAGTACGCGTACTCCAGGAAGGAGCCCTGCATTTCGTCGACGACGTCGATGTCGAGGATCTTCTCCTCGTACGAGTCGTCGGGCGGCGGGGTCTTCGTGCTGCGGCGGGCCATTGCTGCCGGCTCCTTCACAGTCTGTGCTGGGCATGGACGTATCTGACGCGGACCATTGTGGACTGCCGCGGTGACAATGCCGACCAGTACCCGTCCCCAAGGCCCTCGGCGGGGGCGAGGAGGGCCCGGCGACACCGTCGAGGGGCTCCGCGCGCAGCCGCGCCGACCGTGTCAACCGCGCGTTCCGTCCTCCACCCCCCGTAATCGCGGTCTCGCTCTCGGCGTACGCCGCCCGGGAACTTGTCCACTTGCGCGCCCGCTTGCATACAGTGACAGCACAGCAGGAAACCGCGGTTTCCGCGAATGCTTCCGCGAGCGAAGGGACGTACATGCCCATGGGTCACACGGCCACAGCCGAGGCAGGCTCCGGGGGCCTGACAGCAACCGAGCACCACCTGGCCAACGGACTGCGCGTGGTGCTCTCCGAGGACCACCTGACCCCGGTCGCGGCGGTGTGCCTCTGGTACGACGTCGGCTCGCGCCACGAGGTCGCGGGCCGCACCGGTCTCGCCCACCTCTTCGAGCACCTGATGTTCCAGGGCTCCGCCCAGGTCAAGGGCAACGGCCACTTCGAACTGGTGCAGGGCGCCGGCGGCTCGCTGAACGGCACCACCAGCTTCGAGCGCACGAACTACTTCGAGACCATGCCGACCCATCAGCTGGAGCTCGCCCTCTGGCTGGAGGCCGACCGCATGGGCTCGCTGCTCGCCGCGCTCGACGACGAGTCCATGGAGAACCAGCGGGACGTCGTGAAGAACGAGCGCCGCCAGCGCTACGACAACGTCCCCTACGGCACGGCCTTCGAGCGGCTGACCGCGCTCGCCTATCCGGAGGGCCACCCCTACCACCACACGCCGATCGGGTCGATGGCGGACCTGGACGCGGCGACGCTGGAGGACGCACGCGCGTTCTTCCGCACGTACTACGCGCCCAACAATGCGGTCCTCTCGGTCGTCGGCGACATCGACCCCAAGCAGACGCTCGCCTGGATCGAGAAGTATTTCGGGTCCATTGCGTCCCACGAAGGCAAGCCCGAACCGCGCGACGGCTCGCTGCCCGAGATCATCGGCCGGGAGCTGCGCGAGGTCGTCGAGGAGGAGGTTCCGGCGCGCGCCCTGATGGCCGCCTACCGGCTGCCGCAGGACGGCGCGCGTGCGTGCGACGCGGCCGACCTGGCCCTCACCGTTCTCGGCGGCGGCGAGTCCTCCCGCCTCTACAACCGGCTGGTGCGGCGCGACCGCACCGCCGTCGCCGCCGGGTTCGGCCTGCTGCGGCTGGCCGGAGCGCCTTCCATGGGCTGGCTGGATGTGAAGACCTCGGGTGACGTCGAGGTGCCGGTCATCGAGGCGGCCATCGACGAGGAGCTCGCCCGGTTCGCTGAGGAGGGCCCCACCGCCGAGGAAATGGAGCGGGCGCAGGCCCAGTTGGAGCGCGAGTGGCTGGACCGGCTCGGCACGGTCGCCGGCCGCGCCGACGAACTGTGCCGGTTCGCCGTGCTGTTCGGCGACCCGCAGCTCGCCCTGACCGCCGTCCGGCGCGTGCTCGAGGTCACGCCCCAGGAGGTGCAGGAGGTCGCCAAGGCCCGTCTGCGCCCCGACAACCGCGCGGTGCTCGTGTACGAGCCGGCCGAGGCCCCGGAAGCCGCCGAGACCACCGAAGAGAACGAGGAGTCGGCGAAGTGACCGAGCTCGCGACCATGGAGTTCCATCCCCAGCCCCGGCCCGGCGAGGCCAAGCCCTGGGCGTTCCCGGCACCCGAGCGCGGGACGCTCGACAACGGCCTGACCGTGCTGCGCTGCCACCGTCCCGGCCAGCAGGTGGTCGCCGTCGAAGTGCTCCTCGACGCGCCTCTGGACGCCGAGCCGGCCGGCCTCGACGGCGTCGCCACGATCATGGCGCGCGCCTTCTCCGAGGGCACCGACAAGCACTCCGCCGAGGAGTTCGCCGCCGAGCTGGAGCGCTGCGGCGCCACCCTCGACTCGCACGCCGACCACCCCGGCGTCCGACTCTCCCTCGAGGTGCCGGTCTCCCGTCTGTCCAAGGCGCTCGGGCTGCTCGGCGACGCCCTGAGGTCACCGGCGTTCGCGGACAGCGAGGTGGAGCGCCTGGTGCGCAACCGCCTCGACGAGATCCCGCACGAGATGGCCAACCCGGCCCGCCGCGGTGCCAAGGAGCTCTCCAAGGAGCTGTTCCCGGCGTCCTCGCGCATGTCGCGCCCGCGCCAGGGTACCGAGGAGACGGTCGAGAACATCGACTCCACCGCGGTCCGCGCCTTCTACGAGCGCCATGTGCGCCCGGCGACGGCCACCGCCGTCGTGGTCGGCGACCTGACCGGGATCGACCTCGACGCGCTCCTCGGCGAGACGCTCGGCGCCTGGACGGGCGCGCACGCCACACCGCGCCCCGTGCCCCCGGTGACCGCCGACGACACCGGCCGCGTGATCATCGTGGACCGGCCCGGCGCCGTTCAGACGCAGCTGCTGATCGGCCGTATCGGCGCCGACCGCCACGACCGTGTGTGGCCCGCCCAGGTGCTCGGCACGTACTGCCTCGGGGGCACCCTCACCTCCCGCCTGGACCGGGTCCTGCGCGAGGAGAAGGGCTACACCTACGGCGTGCGCGCGTTCGGGCAGGTGCTGCGATCCGCGCCCGACGGCACAGGCGCCGCGATGCTCGCCATCAGCGGCTCCGTCGACACGCCGAACACGGGGCCGGCGCTTAACGATCTCTGGAAGGTGCTGCGTACGCTCGCCGCCGAGGGTCTGACCGACGCCGAGCGCGATGTCGCCGTGCAGAACCTGGTGGGCGTGGCACCGCTCAAGTTCGAGACCGCGGCGGCCGTCGCCAGCTCGCTCGCCGACCAGGTCGAGCAGCACCTTCCGGACGACTACCAGGCGACGCTGTATCAGGCGCTCGCCGCCACGGGCACGGTGGAGGCCACGGCCGCCGTCGTGAACGCGTTCCCCGCGGACCGTCTGGTGACCGTCCTGGTGGGCGACGCCGCGCAGATCAAGGAGCCCGTGACGGCGCTCGGCATCGGCGAAGTGAGCGTGGTGGCAGCCGAGTAGACGGAGGCCCGCGCCCGGGACCACACTCTGTGCGTGCCGGAAGCCGTTGAAGTCCGCACGTGGGCCGAGCGCTTCGGTGAGGGCCCTGGTGATTTCGGTCACCAGGGCCCTGCCTTTTGGGCTCTGTCCGTATTGCCACAGAGACTGCCGCTCTGCCCTGTGGGATGCGCTACAAACCCTCTGATCGGTTTGCCGATTCAACAGGGCCCTCCTTAGCGTCGACCGGGCTGTCCGTCAGGCAGTGCGCCGCACCCGCGGCACCGGACAGCCATCGCCGAGTCCCCGTACGGCGCGAGCCAGGGGAGCCGGGGACCCGCCCTCCTGTCGCCGTCTTCGCGGCCGGAGGAGTTCAATCCCTGGGGTGAATCGGGCGTGAAGCCCGTAGGAGACCTTCCTGCTCCGAACCCGTCAGCTAACCCGGTAGGCGAGAGGGAAGGAAAGGACCAGCCACTTCATGGCGTTCACCTGCGCCACCGGGAAGCACCGTCGTCCGAGCCGTGTGAAGCGCACGACCACGAACGCCGTGGGCGTCACCGCGCTCACCACCACCGGCGTCATCGGTGCACTGGCGGCCCCGGCGTTCGCCGCCGGCACCCCTGGCCAGCAGACCGGACTGATCCGGGCCGTCAGCCTCGGCGACGAGGTCGCCGCGAAGATCGACGCCCAGGCCGCCGCCCAGATGCAGGCCGCCGAGCAGAAGAAGGCCGAGGAGGCCGCCCGCAAGCGGGCCGCGGAGAAGGCTGCTCAGGAGCGGGAGGCCAAGGAGCGTGCCGCCCGCGAGGCCGAGCGCCGGCGCCTGAACGCGTTCGTGGCGCCGATCTTCCACTCCTATGTCTCCACCGGCTACAGGACCGGCGGCTCCCTGTGGTCCACCGGTTCGCACACCGGCATCGACTTCCACGCCGCCAGCGGCACGCCGGTGCACGCGGTCGGCTCCGGCACGGTCGTCGAGACCGGGTGGGGCGGCGCGTACGGCAACCAGATCGTCATCAGGATGAACGACGGCACCTACACGCAGTACGGCCATCTGTCGTCCATCAGAGTCTTCGTGGGGCAGCGGGTCACGCCGGGCCTGCCGATAGCCCTCTCAGGCGCCACCGGCAACGTCACCGGGGCGCACCTCCACTTCGAGGCCCGCACGTCTGCGGAGTACGGCTCGGACATCGACCCCGTCGCCTATCTCCGATCGCATGGCGTGACCGTCTGACGACCTGCCTCCCAGAAGGACACGGGAAACGACGACGGCCCCGGCTCGCGATCCGGGGCCGTCGT
>NZ_JAYWVC010000550.1:0-1520 GCF_036281785.1 Streptomyces chiangmaiensis
TAGTAGGTGAGTGATGGGGTGACGCAGGAAGGTAGTCCATCCCGGGCGGTGGTTGTCCCGGGGTAAGGGTGTAGGACGGTGTGTAGGTAAATCCGCGCACTTTGTGTCTGAGACCTGATGCCGAGCCGATTGTGGTGAAGTGGATGATCCTATGCTGTCGAGAAAAGCCTCTAGCGAGTTTCATGGCGGCCCGTACCCTAAACCGACTCAGGTGGTCTGGTAGAGAATACCGAGGCGTTCGGGTGAACTATGGTTAAGGAACTCGGCAAAATGCCCCCGTAACTTCGGGAGAAGGGGGGCCACACCTGGTGATGGAGTTTTCCTCTTGAGCTGGGGGTGGCCGCAGAGACCAGCGAGAAGCGACTGTTTACTAAAAACACAGGTCCGTGCGAAGCCGTAAGGCGATGTATACGGACTGACGCCTGCCCGGTGCTGGAACGTTAAGGGGACCGGTTAGCTCACTTTCGGGTGGGCGAAGCTGAGAACTTAAGCGCCAGTAAACGGCGGTGGTAACTATAACCATCCTAAGGTAGCGAAATTCCTTGTCGGGTAAGTTCCGACCTGCACGAATGGCGTAACGACTTCTCGACTGTCTCAACCATAGGCCCGGTGAAATTGCACTACGAGTAAAGATGCTCGTTTCGCGCAGCAGGACGGAAAGACCCCGGGACCTTTACTACAGTTTGATATTGGTGTTCGGTTCGGCTTGTGTAGGATAGCTGGGAGACTTTGAAGCGCGGACGCCAGTTCGTGTGGAGTCGTCGTTGAAATACCAGTCTGGTCGTGCTGGATGTCTAACCCGGGTCCGTGATCCGGATCGGGGACAGTGTCTGATGGGTAGTTTAACTGGGGCGGTTGCCTCCTAAAGGGTAACGGAGGCGCCCAAAGGTTCCCTCAGCCTGGTTGGCAATCAGGTGTTGAGTGTAAGTGCACAAGGGAGCTTGACTGTGAGACCGACGGGTCGAGCAGGGACGAAAGTCGGGACTAGTGATCCGGCGGTGGCTTGTGGAAGCGCCGTCGCTCAACGGATAAAAGGTACCCCGGGGATAACAGGCTGATCTTCCCCAAGAGTCCATATCGACGGGATGGTTTGGCACCTCGATGTCGGCTCGTCGCATCCTGGGGCTGGAGTCGGTCCCAAGGGTTGGGCTGTTCGCCCATTAAAGCGGTACGCGAGCTGGGTTTAGAACGTCGTGAGACAGTTCGGTCCCTATCCGCTGTGCGCGTAGGAGTCTTGAGAAGGGCTGTCCCTAGTACGAGAGGACCGGGACGGACGAACCTCTGGTGTGCCAGTTGTTCTGCCAAGGGCATGGCTGGTTGGCTACGTTCGGGAGGGATAACCGCTGAAAGCATCTAAGCGGGAAGCCTGCTTCGAGATGAGGACTCCCACCCACTTGATGGGGTAAGGCTCCCAGTAGACGACTGGGTTGATAGGCCGGATCTGGAAGCACGGTAACGTGTGGAGGTGACCGGTACTAATAGGCCGAGGGCTTGTCCATAGAGGCTCGCGTCCACTGTGT
>NZ_JAYWVC010000551.1:0-1506 GCF_036281785.1 Streptomyces chiangmaiensis
ACCGCCGCCGCCGACGCCTTCGGTGCCGACGACGACGCGGACGCGGGTTTTGTGGAGACCGAGCAGTACTGACCGGTCTTCGGCTGCGGACCCGCTGCGGCGGGTCGCGCAGCTCCCCGCGCCCCTCGGGGCGCGGGGTCTCCGACAGGCGCCCGCCTGCTCGGATACTGACCCCGGTACCTGACACGGCCGGGGCAGACACCTAGGAGAAACACGATGCCGAGGCCCACCAAGGGTGCCCGTATGGGCGGCAGCGCCGCGCACGAGAAGATCATCCTCGCGAACCTCGCGAAGTCGCTCTTCGAGCACGGCCGTATCACCACCACCGAGGCGAAGGCCCGCCGCCTGCGCCCGTACGCCGAGCGTCTGATCACCAAGGCGAAGAAGGGCGACCTTCACAACCGCCGCCAGGTGCTCCAGACCATCACGGACAAGAGCGTCGTCCACATGCTCTTCACCGAGATCGGCCCGCGTTACGAGAACCGTCCAGGCGGTTACACCCGCATCACCAAGATCGGCAACCGCCGTGGCGACAACGCGCCCATGGCCGTGATCGAGCTGGTCGAGGCGCTGACGGTGCAGCAGAAGGCGGTCGGCGAGGCCGAGGCGGCGACGAAGCGCGCCGTCAAGGAGGCCGATGCCAAGGCCGAGGAGACCAAGGCCGAAGAGGTCGTCGAGGACGCCAAGCCGGCCGAGGCCGTCGAGGCTGCCGAGGAGTCCAAGGACGCCTGAGGTTGACCTCGCCGAAAGCGGGTCCGTCCGTCCGGGCAGGCCCGCTTTCGCGTTCCTGAGAGGATCTTCTACGTGAGTGACGAAGTGCAGCCCGGGTTCGTACGGGTGCGGCTGGATCTGTCGTACGACGGCACCGACTTCCACGGCTGGGCCAAGCACGCCGGTGGCAGGCGGACCGTGCAGGGGGAGATCGAGGACGCCCTGCGCACCGTCACCCGGTCCGGGGAGACCTTCGAGCTGACCGTTGCCGGGCGGACAGATGCCGGGGTGCACGCGCGGGGGCAGGTCGCCCACGTCGAGCTTCCCCTCGCCGTCTGGGGTGAGCACCGCGGGAAGCTGCTCAAGCGGCTCGCCGGGCGCCTGTCCAAGGACGTGCGCGTGTGGGCCGTCAGAGAGGCGCCCAGCGGCTTCGACGCCCGTTTCTCCGCGATCTGGCGGCGGTACGCCTACCGGGTCACCGACAACCCGGGCGGTGTCGATCCATTGCTGCGCAACCACGTGCTGTGGCACGACTGGCCGCTCGACGTCGACGCCATGAACGAGGCGGCGCGGTTCCTCCTCGGGGAGCACGACTTCGCCGCCTACTGCAAGCGCCGTGAAGGGGCCACCACGATCCGTACGCTCCAGCAGCTCAGTCTGGTGCGCGGGGACGACGGGATCATCACCGCCACTGTCCGCGCGGACGCCTTCTGCCACAACATGGTGCGGTCGTTGATCGGGGCGCTGCTGTTCGTGGGCGACGGGCACCGCGCGTCGGACTGGCCGGCGAAGGTG
>NZ_JAYWVC010000552.1:0-1498 GCF_036281785.1 Streptomyces chiangmaiensis
GACAGCAGGTCCTTCTCGGCGAAGCGGCCGGTGACTGCGGCGGTGCCCAGCGCGCGGTCAACTGCTTCTGGGGAGTACAGCTTTGACAAGGTGACGGCCTCGGCCATCTTGGCCTTGATCCGGCGGGTGCCGGCGGTGGCGGCCTCGACGAGCCAGGTCGCGGCGCCGGGGCCGATCATCAAGAACGCGGCCTCGGCGGCACTGGTCGCCTTCGGGGTGCGGTCGCTGTCCTTGTCGTCGCGCTGCGGGTAGTGCCCGTCGGCGATGACCGGGGATCCGGGGGTGCCGCGCGGGTGGCGGGCGACCTCGGCGGCAGTGCCGTCCGTGCCCACGGCGGTGACGACGAGTTCGTCGCCGTGGAACCGGGCCCAGACCCGGGTGTCGACCAACTCGTGCGGGACCGAGTAGCGCACCGCCTCCACCGAGATCGTGGCGTCCCAGTTGACCCGGCGGGTGGTGCCGAACGCGACGGTGAAGGGTTGCCTGGGCAGTGGGTGGAGCCGCTGGCGTTCCTCGGCGAGCATCTCGGCCGGAGTACGGCGGGTCGCGCGGTGCACCCGCGTGTTGACCTCGGTGCAGAACTCGCGGCAGGCGGCCTCCAGTTGGGCGAAGGTGCGGTATTCCTCGAGCAGGTTGACGTCCTTGGGGACCAGGTCGGCCTTGGCGATGCGTACGGTCGCTTCCGAGCCGCCCTTTGTCTCTGGGTCGGCGGGCAGGCAGGTGCGGATGGTCGTGCCGTAGTGCCGGGCGACCTCGACGATCTCGGGGTTGCGGACCGCGATCCCGGCGATGTGGTCGGTGGTGACCGTCTTCTCGTTGTCGGTCAGTACGAACGCGGGGATCCCGCCGATCCTGCGGAACGTGGAGTCCAGGCACGCTGTCACGGTGGGCAGGGTCTTGTCCCAGATCGGGATCACGACCCGGAACCGGGACCAGGCCAGCCACGCGCACCACAGCGTGGTCTTCCGGCCGCCGATCACCGGCCCGTCGCCGAAGTCGTACTGAAGCCACAGCCCCGGCTCGGTGATCCAGGGGCGGTATATCCTCCGTCGCCCGGCCAGGTACTGGGCCTTCGCCTCGGCCACGGTGCGGCGAGTCGTGCGCTCCCCGCCGGTGAAGCCCATCGCGGTGATGCGCTTGTGGACCACGTCCGCGCGGATCCTGCCGCCGGAGCGGACCACCAGTTCCTCGATCTTGGGCAGGTAAGCGTCGATCGCGCGGTCCCGGTGCCTGCGGGCCTCGGGGGCCTGCCCAGCCGCCCGCATCTTCACATAGCGGGCCACGGTGTGGTGGTCGCACCCGGCCAGCTCGGCCGCCGCGCGGTAACTGCCCGTGAGGTCGTATGCCTCCAGGATGTCCATGATCTCCCTGCTGCTCTTCACCCGCCCGACTCTCGCCGACCGGGAACTGGATCTTGCGAGCGGGGAGATATCTGGCCGTCCGTGGGGAAACCACTGGCCATCAGTGGGGCCGTAAATGGCCGCCTATGGGGAGTTTT
>NZ_JAYWVC010000553.1:0-1491 GCF_036281785.1 Streptomyces chiangmaiensis
GGAGGGAGACCGGACGGAAAAGGACCTGCTCAGCAGGCACCTCGCCGTTCGGTCGACCCTACGAAGAAGCTGCGCAAGCAGCTCAAGTCCCTTCCCTGGCAGCAGATCCCGCTCCAGAGCCGCACCCGCGACAGCGGCCACGGCCGCAGCGAGATCCGCCGTATCAAGGTGTGCACGGTGAACAACCTGCTTTTCCCCGGCGCCCGCCAGGCCGTCCAGCTCAAGCGGCGTCGCGTGAACCGCAAGAACGGCAAGGTCAGCATCAAGACCGTCTACGCGGTCACCAGCCTGACCGCCGAGCAGGCCACACCCGCCCAGCTCGCGAACATGATCCGCTCGCACTGGCAGATCGAGGCCCTGCACCACGTGAGGGACACCACCTTCGCCGAGGACGCCTCACAGCTTCGGACCGGCAGCGCGCCCCGCACCATGGCGGCCTGGCGCAACCTTGCCATTGGCGCCTTACGCATCGCCGGCACCCACAACATCGCCACTGCACTCCGCGCCAACTCCCGCGACCCGAAACGCCCGCTCGCACTATTCGGTCTCACGTGATCACGAACCGGACATCACGCGACTATGCCGAAGCCCTGGGCCGATCCCCCGCCGGAGGCTCGTTCTGGCCTCCTGCCCCGTGTGCCGAGCGAAGCGACGACAGGTGCTCGATGAAGGAGAGAAGGTTTTATCCCGCTGGGATGAGGCGCTTTCCCGTGACGCATCGGCAACCCGCCCGCAAGAATCGCGCCCACGCACGCCATCGATGCCGGAGGACACGGGTGCAACAGACCGAGAAGAAGCGGAGCCGCTTGCTCCAGGCCCTGGCCACCATAGCTGCGCTTGCGGCCGTCGGATGCCTCGCTGTGATGCTGATACAGGGGCCGTGGTGGTTCGATGGCGCTCACCTGGATCGACTGACCAAGGACGACGCTCCGAAGGCTGTGCTCGTCACCGGGTTTCGCACCGCCGTAGTGAGCTTCGGGCTTGCAACCGTGGCCGTCCTCGGCGCATACCTGACATGGAAGAACCTTCAGGTGACCCGCGAAACGCTCGACGCCCACTGTGGTCACCGCTGGTGAGTTGAGCGCGCTTGGGGGAGCCATCGCGACCCCGTTGCCGGTTACCGCTGGTCATGCGGTGACGCTACGCCGCGCCCAACCTGCCGGGGAAGAGCCAACCTGCGCGGCTTCACATGCGAGCATGTTCACGGTCGTTCCCGCTTCCAGTACTTCGTCCACCAGCGATCGAAGTCTGGGTGCTCCTTCCACTGCTCCGCGATCCGCTTGAGCGCGGTGAAGGCCTTATACGCAGGTCCGCCCTCATCCAATTCCAGATCAGCCATGCCATGTAGGTAGCGGGCGGCAAAGTCCAACGAGACGGCGATCGAGGCATATTGGGAAGCCTCCGTCACCAGCAGCGGAGCGAGCCTGTCACGGATACAAGCGACCACCTTGCGAAGTCGTCCTCGGTCAGGGCCGAGTTGCGTCTTCTAGT
>NZ_JAYWVC010000554.1:0-1490 GCF_036281785.1 Streptomyces chiangmaiensis
GCGAAATCGCCTACTTCCTCGCCTACTGCCCATGGGAGACCGTGGTGGCCGACCTGGTGCGGATCGCCGGCATGCGCTGGCAGATCGAGATGTGTCAACCACAGTGCACTCATAAATGGGAACTGGCTGTTTGATCTTCGTCTTGGGTCGGGATCGTTGGCTCGGTGTCGGTCCAGCGGAGTCGGGTGTACCAGCCGGGCGGGCGGGTGCGTCGCTCGCGGAGTTCGGCGAGTTGGGTGGGTCCGGCGTGGAGGATCCAGCGGTAGGGGCGCCGGGACTCCTTGCGAGCGTTCACCCAGCTGCGGTAGATCCACGAGTAGAGGGTGACTGCAGGCATGTCGAGTTCGGTGGCGAGGTCTTCGAGCCACCACTCATCGCGGCCGGGTTCTTCGCCGGGTGGTGAGGCCGACCGGGGACGGGCGGGTGGTGGCAGGGTGCCGAGTTCGCGCAGGATCGCCTTGACCGCGCTGGCGCTGATCCGGTTCCCGCGTCCGCGGGCTGGGCGGAAGCCCTCCGCGTGCAGGCGCTGGGCGATCGCCTCGGCGCGGTGTCCCTGACCGGCCAGCTCGCGGATGCGCTCCTTGATCTGCGGGTAGTAGCTGAGCTGTTGGAGGAGGGCGACGGGGCGGGTGGTCTCGCCCGTGGTGGTCCTCCCGCCGGCCCAGGTGATGGTGACGGTGACGCGTTCGCTGGTGCCCAGCACGGTGACGGTGACCTGCTCCACGAGCGCGCGGATGATCTCTTTGCGGTCGGCGTCGGTGGTCGTCTCAGCACTCCACAGGCCTTCGATGTCGCCGGCGAGCGCGGTGATGGCTCGCTGCTCGGCGGCGGTGAGGGTGCGCGGGCGGGTCTGGGTGAAGCGGTCGTACTCTTCCTGCAGGGTCTGCTGGGCGGCAAGGGCCTGCTCCCAGTCCTTTTCCAACTGCCGTACGACCAGGCGGTTCTCGGGCTCGGCAAGGCGGTAACAGCGCCGGGCCCGGTCGGCGTTGATCGCGGCGCGTTCCAGCCGCTGGGACCAGATTTTGTCCAGCTCGGCCCGTTCGGCCAGGACTTGCTGGGCCGCGCGTAAGGAGACTTCAAGCGCGGCCGGGGCGAGCGCGGCGAGGACCTGCGCGGTGACGAAGGCGTCCACGCAGGCCCCGTTCAGTGCCTGGCAGCGCTCCCCGGATCCGTAGTCGGTCATCTGCCGGGCGCACACGTAGTCGGGGCGGGTGCTGCCCGCGTGCTGGTGGTAGCGCACGGTCATGCGCTTGCCGCAGCGGCCGCACCGCACCAGCCCGGCCAGCAGGGCCGGACCGCTGCGGACCGTGCCGGGGGTCTCGGCCCGGGCGGCGTTGGCCGCGAGCCGGGCCAGGTTGGCCCGGTACTGCTCGATGGTGATGTAGGCGGGCAGCGCGTCGGGGATGAACACCAGCCACTCGTCCTCACCGCGCACCACCCTGCCGGTCGAGGGGCGTCCCGGTTGTTGCCGGCGGTGCTCGATGCGGCGG
>NZ_JAYWVC010000555.1:0-1490 GCF_036281785.1 Streptomyces chiangmaiensis
GGAGTCAGAGTCCAGGTGCCGTTGGCGGTGGGTGCGAGGCCGAGGCTGACCAGCCGGCGGAGGTTGAGGGCGGCGGCTCGGTTGCGGAGCCAGGTGTCGTTCTTGAGGGTGCCGAGGTAGCGCAGTCTGCGGTTGCCTTTGGCGGTCAGCCAGGCGATGCCACGTTCGACGGGTGGCCGCCAGCGGCGGTAGGCGTCTTTCCAGGCGGGGTCGGCGGCCTGGGAGCGGGCGTCGGCCAGGCGCTGGTGCTGGGGGTGGACTTGCAGGACGCGGCCGGTCTTGGACGTGGTGCAGCGTTCGCGCAGCGGGCAGCCGGTGCACAGCTTCTTGAACTGGGCTTGGCGAAAGCCTTTCTTGAGGGGCTTGCCGAGGGGGACGGTGTGCCCGGCGGGGCAGGTGACCTGGCTGTTTTCGGTGTCGATGTGGAAGTGGTCGCTGGTGAAGCCGCCGGGTGTGGCCGGGCGCAGCGGCGGGGGCTTGAGGACGGCGTCGTGGCCCTGTTGTTCGAGGTGTTCACGCAGGTCGGCGGTGCCGTAGGCGGAGTCGCCGAGCACCTCGCAGGGCTCGTCCTCGTTGGCGAGGAGGTCTTCGGCGATCTTCGCCTCGTGGTTGGCGGGGCCGCAGCCCGGGGCCAGGGCGACCTCGGTGAACAGGCCGGTCTCCGGCTCGACGGCGACGTGGCCCTTGAAGCCTTCCTGATGCCGGGTGCGGTTCTTGTGGATGTGCCTCGCCTCGGGATCGACGGTGGACACCACGCGGTCGCGGACCGTGCGCCGGGCGATGCGCCAGCGGCCGTCGCGCCCGTCGGAGTCCTCGGCGGGTTCCACGTCCTGGCCGGCGACCAGCGCCAGCAGGCCGACCGCGTTCGCCGCTCGCTCGCCCAGTTCCTGCTCGGGCAGGCGCCCCAGCAGGTTCAGCGCGTCGGTCACCAGCGCGTCGACCAGTGCGGCACGGGCGGCCTCGTCATCCCAGGCGATCCTCGGCTTGCCCGGATCGGCGTAGTCGTGCGCGGTGCAGTGCGCGGCGGCGACCTGATCGGCGCCGGGCACCTCGCGGATCACCCGGCGGATGGCCGAGATCAGCTGGGTGACTGTGTCCTGGGTGGCCACCGCGTCGTCGAACACCGTGGAGTCCAGCGCCCGCCGCCGCTTCCCGCGCAGAATGCCGGTGGCGGCCACGACCTCCCTGACCCGGGTGAAGATCCGCCCCGGATCCGACGACCTCTGCAGCCGGCGCCGGAAGTAGGTCAGCAGCGAGGGGTCGAACGCCGTGTCGTACAGGCCCAGCCCGCACGCCGCCTTCCACCGCAAATCGCACCGCAGCTCCAGCACGGTCTCCACGTCCGAGGTCCCGAACAGGCTCTGCAGCACCACCGCCGCGGCCAGCACCTGCGGCGGCAGGCTCGGCCGACCGTTGGCCGAGGGGTACATGTCCGCGAACATCTCCGGCGGCAGCAGCCGCTCACGGTGCTCGGCCAGGAACGCGAACAC
>NZ_JAYWVC010000556.1:0-1481 GCF_036281785.1 Streptomyces chiangmaiensis
ATCCTCGGAGGTATTTGGTGACGAAGCGCGGCGGCTGGGCCGATGACGCCGGGACCGAACTTGTCGCGGATGCGGTCGCTGACCTCTTCGGCGACCAGGCGCGCTTCACGGGCACGGTCCAGGCTGATCTGCTGAGCGATCTGGTCGGCGTCGGCCAGGTCCTCGGCTTTGAGGACCAGGCCGGTCAGGCGGCCGCGTTGCAGGCCCGCGGCATCGATCAGCCGGTAGGCCATGACGCGCAGGTCCTCCTCGTGCGCGGAGGCCTCCGGCAGGCGGCGAGTCTTCTCCCACAAGGGTCCGCCGGCAAACCGCAGCGTCAGCGTCAGTGCGCGGGCCGCCTGGCCACGGCGGCGCAGCAGGTGCCCGAGCTGGACCACCAGATCGAGCAACGCGGCGCGGACTTCGGCGCCGTCCAGGGTGTGCCGGGGAAAAGCACAGCTGACGGAGGCGGACGCTGGCAGAGCACGCGGGACAACGGGGCGCGGGTCAATCCCGCGGGCCCGCTCAACGGCCAGGCGCCCGTACCTGCCGCCCAGGAGACGTTGCACCGTGGCCGGGGGCACGGCGGCGAGCAGGCCGACGTGATGGATGCCATAGTCCCGCAATGCCTTGGCCTGGCGGGGGCCAATGCCGTGAAGGGCCTCCACGGGCAGCGCACCGAGCCACTCTGCGACGTGGGCGGGGTCGACGGCGAGGACACCTCCGGGCGAGGCGACCTGGCCGGAGGCCGTGGCCGCGACGGTGATCGAGGGACCGATCCCGACGCGCACGTCGATACCGAGGCGGGAGAGTGTGCGCACCCGCAGCACCTCCCCCAGTCTCCGGGCGTCGGCGCCGTGATAGCGCAGGGCACCCTTCAGCTCCACCAGGGCCGCAGACGGAGGCAGGGCCTGGACGACCGGGGAGAGCTCCGCGAGCTGCTCCAAGACCTGCCGGTAGGCCTCATCCGGCAGACGGTCGGGGCAGCGCACATGCATCACCGTCGACACCTTGTGCTCCCTCGCATCCCAGGACATTGCAGCCACCTCCCGCAACCCACTCTATCGAACAAAAATTCGAACATGCGAGGCCGCAGTAGAAGGATCTGCCGCCCGACCTGGCGTGCCCAACGCTTTGCGCGTCGGCCACGCCCTGTGGCTGGCACGCAACGACCGCAAGATCGCCGCCCTCCCGCAACGGGCAGGCCGAAGAAGGAAGCGGCCGCACGAACCGGCC
Organism: Streptomyces chiangmaiensis; assembly: GCF_036281785.1. NCBI lineage: Bacteria > Bacillati > Actinomycetota > Actinomycetes > Kitasatosporales > Streptomycetaceae > Streptomyces > Streptomyces chiangmaiensis. The sequence goes on from NZ_JAYWVC010000556.1 coordinate 1,216, forward strand.
CCCGGCCACAGCGGATCGCTGCATCCCACAGGATCAGGGGGCGGACCTCGCCGTCTGGCGGGTTGCCCCGTTGACAGCTCTCACCCTTCGCCCGTGTGGGCATCCTGCGCATCACGACGGCTTTATTCCTTCCTGAAAGCGTCGGGGTAAGGGTTGAAGCATCGGAACGCGTCACGGCCGCACCCGGATCCCGGGTGGGTGCGGCCCTATATCGGGCGTGAGTAGTTGAGGCACAGAAAGTGCCGCTGAGATTGATCATGGTCGGT
>NZ_JAYWVC010000557.1:0-1472 GCF_036281785.1 Streptomyces chiangmaiensis
CTGGGAGCAGGCGTTCTCCACCGACGGCGGGCAGAGCTGGGAAACCAACTGGACCATGGACCTGCGCCGGGTCGGGGAGGTCTCGGCATGACCCAGGCGTCGGCCGCGCAGGAACGTTCGGCTCAACCGGCCGGGAGACTGACCCTCTGGCAGGGGGCGGCACTCTACATCGGCGCGGTTCTCGGCACCGGTGTGATCGCCCTGCCCGCACTGGCCATGCGGGCGGCTGGGCCGGCATCGCTGCTTGCCTGGCTCGGATTGGTCCTGTTGTCCGTGCCCCTTGCGGCCACATTCGCCGCGCTGGGCGCGCGTTACCCGGACGGCGGCGGCGTGTCCACCTACGGCCGGCATGCCTTCGGGGCGCGGGCGGCGGCGGTGGTCGGCTGGTGTTTCTACTTCGCCGTTCCTGCCGGTGCTCCAGCAGCGGGGATGTTCGCCGGCGCCTATGTCGCGACCGCGCTCGGTGGCGGTCGGCGCACGGTGGCGGTCACGGCGGCGATTCTGCTGATCCTCGTCGTGGTGGCCAACGGCTTCGGCCTGACCGTCTCAGGCCGCCTGCAACTCGGGCTCGCCAGTTTTCTTGTCACGCTGCTGCTGGTAGCTGTGGCCGCCGCGCTGCCGCACGCCCACCTGCACAACCTGCATCCGTTCACGCCGCACGGCTGGCCCGCGATCGGCTCCGCCGCGGCACTGCTGGTGTGGAGTTTCGCGGGCTGTGAGGCCATCACCCACCTGGCCGCCGACTTCCGCCGCCCGGCGCGCGACCTGCCCCGAGCCACCGCTCTGGCGGTCGCCGTCGTCGGCGTGCTCTACCTCGCCGTCGCCGCCACCAGCGTGCTCGTACTCGGTCCGGCCGCCGGCACCGCGGACGCACCCTTGGCCGAACTGCTCGCCCTCGGCATCGGCGGAGCGGTACCCGTGCTGGCTGCGGTCGCCGCGCTGCTGCTCACGCTCGGCACCATGAATGCCTACTTCGCCGGCGCGGCCAAACTAGGTGCCGCGCTCGGCCGGGACGGCGCACTGCCTGCCTGGCTCAGCCAAGGCAGCAGCGCCGGTGAGGTGCCACGACGCAGCCTGGCAGTCGTCTCGGGGCTGTCGGGCCTCGCTCTGACCGCCACCACAGTCGCCGACGTCGGCCCGCAGCCGCTCGTCCTGCTCACCGCCGGATCGTTCGTGACCGTGTACGCCCTGGGCACAGCGGCCGCCCTTCGCCTGCTGCCAGGCGGCAGCCTGCCCCGCCGCTCGGCACTGCTGGCGCTTGTCGCGGTCGCCATACTCCTCGTGATGACGGGCTGGTACCTGCTCTGGCCGCTGATCGTCACGGCGAGCGCGCTGTGTTACCTGCGATGGCGGCGTGCGGCAGGCTCCTTGCAGCGCTGAGCAGGCCACGACAACTGCGATGCCGGCTCAGGACACGAACCGCTGCTGAAGTATCAGATCCCCTAAAAGAACGGCGTTTGGGCCTTGGATGT
>NZ_JAYWVC010000558.1:0-1460 GCF_036281785.1 Streptomyces chiangmaiensis
CAGGGCCCCGGCGAGTGCCTCGTATGCCCGTCTTGATCATGTGATGCCGTAGAGGGTGAGGACTCGCTGGCGTTCGGTGTGGGCCCGGCGCCCGGCAGCGGTGTTGGCGTATCCGGCGAGTTTGAGGGCACTGCGGATCAGGTCGCGGACGGCGGCGAGCACGGCGGGTGTGTTACGGGTCCTGACCTGCGATTTGTCCTCGCCGAAGACAACATCTCGGACCCAGTGGACAGTGTTCTCCACCGTCCAGTGCCCGCGAGCCCAGGAGGCGATCTCTGCTGCGGTGGCCTGTTCGGCGGGCAGGTCGGTGATCGCATACACGGTCTCGGTGGACCACTTCTTCGCTCCGTACAGGCGGCGCTTGCGCTGGATGCGCAGGACTTGACGGGCGTGTGGGAAGAGCAGGCCGTTGACGGTGACGACCTGGATGCGGCGTTGTTCGTGGCGGCCGTGTCCGCGGGTGTCGTCGCGGTGGATCACGGGGATCTCCTTCCAGGGCAGCTGGTGGAGCTGGCGGGCCTGACCGCGCTGGTTGTTCTTGATCGTCAGGAGGTAGTGGGCGCCACGTTTATGCAGGTAGGTGGCGTGGTCACGCTGTGCGTGGAGGGCGTCGGCGGTGACGACCGTCCCGGCGAGGTCGGCGTCGTCGATCTGGTCGAGCAGGGGCGCGAATTCGGGGATTTCGTTGGTCTTCGCGCCGATCTCGCGGGAGGCGAGGGTGATGCCGTCGCCGTGGCGGACGGCGGACAGCACGAACACGCGGCTGCCGTCTGCACGCTTCGCGCCACGCAGGCACTTGCCGTCCACCGCGATCGCCCGACGCCGTCGGCGTACCGGTTCGGCCTGGGCGGCAGCCTGGTGAGCCCGGCGCTGTTCGCGCTCCGGCCCGCCGTCGGGCATCAGCAGCGCGGGGACCACGGGCCCACCGGGGAACAGGGACGTCAGGTAGGCGAACCCGGCCGCGCTGAGCTCGGCCGGGTCCAGACGCCCCAGCACGCTGCGTAGGGTTTTCTCGCTCGGCACCCGGTAGCGGCCCAGGAGCGGGTGGTAGGGCAGGCCGAAGGCAGCCAGCTCGTCAGGCGTCGCCCGCCGGCACCACTCGGCAGCCGCAGTGATGGAGTCATGTCCCGCGGGTGTCATCGCACAGACCACCAGGGCCAGTAGTGACGGCAGCCGGTAGCGCCTGCCGCTGGGGCCACGAGGGTCGGTGATCTGCCCGAACTTCGCGACCAGACCACGGACTTGATCCCGCACGACGCCCTCGTGCAGTGCTTCGAGCCGGGGCAGGGACCTAGCGGGAGGGGCGATGGGGGATGATGGAGGGACGAACACGGCACCTCGTGGATCTTGAAGCGTAGAGAACTCCATGATCCACCTGGGGCCGTGTTCGCCTACTTCCGGGCCCCACCCGCCTCAACTACCCCCAACCACGGACGAGTCAGGCAAACGCCGGGGCCCTG
>NZ_JAYWVC010000559.1:0-1456 GCF_036281785.1 Streptomyces chiangmaiensis
TTCGGCGCGATGCAGGTGTCCGTCGCCGCGTACGCCGTCGGACGCGGCACGCCGGACACGGCAGCGCTGCTCTATTTCGCCTCCAACTGCACCAATATGGTGGGTGGTTGGGCCTACGGAGCGTGGCGCCACGGCGGCTCGCCCCGGCGCCATCAGGCCACAACCGCCGTCTGCCTCACCCTCGCGAGCCTCCCGCTGACCTTCCTCGACGCGCCCCTCACGGTCGGCGCCACCCTCGCCCTGACCGGACTCGCCGTGCCGGTCCTACTGATCCTCTCCTCCATCCTCACAGAGTCGTCGGTCCCGCGCGCCGTCCTCACCCAGGCGTTCACCTGGGGCAACTCCGCAAGCGCGGCAGGATCAGCGGGCGCCGCGGCGATCGCGGGGCGGGTGGTGGACGCGGGCGGTGCGCACGGCGGTTTCGGTGTGGCAGCGGGGGCCGCGGTCGTGATGACGGTCCTGGCGCTCGGCGGTCTGCGGGGCTCATCACCGGACGTGCCGAAGTCGTCCGCGTCTGCGGAAACCACGGCGTCGAACCCGCCGGCCACACGGCGGGATTCGTCCACGAACCGCAGGGAACCCTGAACTCCTTGACCCGCCACGGGCGCCCCGCATCTGTGGCAAGCTCAGTCGAGCCATACCAATACAGCGTCACCCTCTGCTGCCGTAGCGGAGAAGAAGGGGACATCCGCGCGGGAGGAGGGCGGCTTTTGAACGGTTGGGCTGGAGGCGAATGCCCGGCCCAACCGTTTTTCGCCGGCCGTTCGACCCGCTCGCACCACTGGTGTCGGTTGTCAGCCGGTGTGGACCGGTTGGTAGTCGCCTGCGGGCCGGCGGGCGATGGCGTTCAGGCGGTTGTAGGTGTTGATCAGGGCGATCAGTGTGACCAGGCCGATGAGCTGCTCGTTGTCGTAGTGCTCGGCGGCGGCGGCCCAGGCCTCGTCGGTGACGCCACGGGAGGTGTCGGCGAAGCGGGTGCCCTGTTCCACGAATTCCAGGGCGGCGCGCTCCGCGTCGGTGAAGACGGTGGCCTCGCGCCAGGCGGCGACGAGGTTGATGCGCTGCGGGGCGGCGCCTGCCGCGAGGGCGTCTTTGGTGTGCATGTCGACGCAGAAGCTGCAGCCGTTGATCTGGCTCGCGCGGATCTGCACCAGTTTCTGCGTGGAGAGGGGAAGGCCGGTGGCCTCGATCGCCTTGCCGACCTCGGCCAGGTGCTTGACGACGGTGGCCATGGTGGGACTGCCGACGAAGACGTTCAGACGGGCATCCATGTGTGTACTCCTCGTGCTCGCCGACGCTGTCGGCACCGTTGTTCTCGCGTAGCTGCATGCACAAGACACGCGGGGTGCACCCGGTGTGACGCGCTTCGGGTATGACCCGCGTCACGTACGCACGTGACACACATACCATCGGCCGCGTCAGTCGTCCGGGCGCTGCGTGACTGTGGGCTCAAACA
>NZ_JAYWVC010000056.1:0-41221 GCF_036281785.1 Streptomyces chiangmaiensis
GGGCGGCGGGGCTGTGCGCGGCGCACGGCCTCACGACCGAGCAGGCCGGACGCCTGCGGGAGGCGCTGGCGCGCACGCAGGACGCGCCGCTCACGGAGTACCGGCGGCTGGACACACTGCTGCACCTCACCGTGGCCGAGTTGGGCGGCTCACCATCACTGACCGCGCAGTACGCGGCCGTGCGGGCGACGGTGAACGACCTGCTGGACTGCATCCCTCTGCTGGTGCGGAACCTGGAGCACTCACAGCGGCAGCACGAGGCAGTGGTGGCGGCGGTGCTCGACGGGGACGCGGACGGGGCGCGGGAGATGATGCGGGAGCACTGCGCGGGCACGGCGGCGCTGCTGCGAGGGTTCTTGGCATAACCCGACTCACAAAGGTATGAAAATGTTCCATTGCAAGCCTGGGGAGGCCGCGTGGCGGAACGACCGCTGATCGGTGTGAGTACGTATGTGGAGTCGGGAGCGCGCTGGGGTGTCTGGGAGCTGGAGGCGGCGCTGCTGCCGGTGGGCTATCCGCGGCTGGTGCAGCGGGCCGGCGGACTCGCCGTGATGCTGCCGCCGGACCGTCCCGCGCACGCGGCGGCGACGGTGGCCCGGCTGGACGGCCTGGTGATCGCGGGCGGCCCGGACGTCGACCCGGCCCGCTACGGCGCCGAGCGCTCCCCGCGGACCGGCCCGCCCGCGCCCGAGCGGGACGTGTGGGAACTGGCCCTGATCGAGGCGGCGTTGGCCTCCGGTACACCGCTGCTCGGCATCTGCCGCGGGATGCAGCTGCTGAACGTCACCCTCGGCGGCACGCTCGTCCAGCACATCGACGGGCACGTCACCCGGGTCGGGGTGTTCGGCCGGCACGCGGTGGAGCCGGTGCCGGGAACCCGGTACGCGGACGTGGCGCCCGAGCCGGCTTCGGTGCCCACGCACCACCATCAGGCGGTGGACCGGTTGGGCGAGGACCTGATCGTCTCGGCGTACGCGGAGGACGGCACGGTGGAGGCCGTGGAACTGCCGGGTGCCGGATGGGTGCTGGGCGTGCAGTGGCATCCGGAGATGGACGAGGACCTGCGAGTGATGCGGGCGCTGGTACGGGCCGCCTCCTAGAGTGCCGCGACCCGAAAGGTTCACCGGCAAACCCTTCCGGCCGCAGCACTAGCCGCGCGTCAGACCCAGCAGGTCGCGGCCGGGCCCCGTCGGCCGATGGCCGGTGCGCCACACCGCCCGCAGTGCCCGGTCCAGCCGTACGTCCTCGACCGGGACGCTCACCAGCCGGCGGGCCGCAAGTTCCTCTCCCACGGCCAGCTCGCTCAGGACCGCCGGACCGGCGCCACTGACCGCGGAGGCCTTGACGGCCGTCGTGGAGGACAGTTCCAGGAGGGGGCGGGCCAGACCACCGAGGGCCGCGTCCAGGACCTGGCGGGTGCCCGAACCCTCCTCACGGAGGACGAGCGGTGTCGATGCCAGTTCCGCGGCCGACAGCGGGCCCCGGCGGCGCGCCCACGGGTGCCCCGGTGCCGTCACCACGATCAGACGGTCGTGGGCGACCACCGTCTCGTCCAGCCCCGCCGGCACGGACAGGCCCTCCACGAAGCCCAGATCGGCCTCGCCCGCGAGCAGCTGTTCCGCGACCGCCGTCGAGTTCCCGGCCAGCAGCGACACCGCCGTGTCCGGCCGCCGGGCACGCAGCGCGATCAGCCAGCCCGGCAGCAGGTACTCCGCGATGGTCATGCTCGCGGCCACCCGCAGCCGCGAGTCCCGTCGGTCCCGCAACGCCTGCGCCCCGGCGTCGAACGCCTCGGCCGCCTCCACGATCCGCCGTGCCCAGTCGGTGACCAGCGCCCCGGCGTCGGTCAACCGTGAGCCCGCCGGGGAACGGTCCACCAGCGCCACGCCCAGTTGCCGTTCCATCGACCGGATCCGGCTGCTGGCCGCGGGCTGGGTGATCCCCAGCTCCCGCGCCGCCCGCCCCAGGCTGCCCAGCCGCGCCACGGCGAGCAGCAGCTCCAGCGCCCCCAGGTCCGGCACCCGGTGTGCGAGTCCGGCCACGGAATGGCCAAGGTCCTCCCTCATAAACCCACCTTATGCCCCCATAGACACGCAGCCCCTGGTCAGGGGCCTGTTTCGGCGCCACCGTGGAGGACATGGTCTTCGCAGCCCGGTCCCTCGCCCTGCCCGCTCCCTATCGGCGGGCCACCGCCGTCCGGCATCTCGGTCCGAACTGGTACTCCGCCGTGATGGGGACCGCGATCGTGGCGACGGCCGGCGCCGGACTGCCCGGCGCCGGGCGGGACGCCGGGCTGCGAACGGTCTTCGCGCTCGTCTGGGCGCTCTCGTCCGTCCTGCTCCTTGCCCTCCTCGGCGCTCGCGCACTGCACTGGACCCACCACCGTGACCAGGCCCGCGCCCACCTCCTCGACCCCGCCATGGCGCCCTTCTACGGCTGTCTGGCCATGGCCCTGCTGGCCGTGGGCGGAGCCACCCTGGTCGTCGGCCGGGACTGGATCGGGGCGGGCCCGGCCCTCGCCGTGGACACCGTGCTGTTCACCGCCGGTACAGTCGTCGGTCTCGCGGTCGCCGTGGCCGTGCCGTACCTGATGGTCGCCCGGCACCGTATGGAGCCGGGCCAGGCCTCTCCCGTCTGGCTGCTGGCGGTGGTCGCCCCCATGGTCTCCGCGGCCCAGGGTCCCCTGCTGGTCCCACATCTGCCGGCCGGACAGCTCCGGGAGACACTGCTGCTCGCCTGCTTCGCGATGTTCGGGCTCAGTCTGCTGGCCACCCTGGCGCTGCTGCCGGCGATCCTCGCCTGGCTCATCACCGGGGGCCCGCCGCCCCTCCCCCAGACCCCGACGCTTTTCCTGGTGCTCGGCCCGCTGGGCCAGTCCGCCACCGCGGTCGCCGCGGCCGCGAATGCGGCGACGGGCGTCGTACCGGCCCCGTACGACCGGGGATTCGACGTACTCGCCCTGCTCTACGGCGTTCCGGTGCTGGGCTTCGCCCTGCTGTGGCTGGGGCTCTCCGTCGCGCTGGTGGTACGGGCGCACCGCCGGGGCATGGGGTTCGGGATGACCTGGTGGGCGTTCACCTTCCCCGTCGGCACGTGTGTCACGGGCGCGGAGGCACTGGCCGGGCGCACCGGCCTCGTGGCTCTCGACGGGCTCGCCATCGGCCTGTACCTGCTGCTTGTGGGCGCCTGGGCCGTCATCGTCGTCCGTACGGGCCGGGGGGTCGTCAGCGGAGAGCTGCTCGCAGCGCCTCGGCGATGACCTGTGACGCCCGGGTCAGCGACGGCCCGTACCAGGTGAGGTGACGCCCGCTGACGAGCGCGCAGCGGGCGCCCTCGAACGCCTCGGGGCCGTCGTCGGCCGTGAAGCGGTACGGCTCGTCGGGCAGCACCACGAGGTCGGGCGCGGCGGCCCGCAGCTCCGGCAGGGGGATCCGTGGATAGCGCTCCGGGTGGGTCGCGTACAGGTTGTCGACGCCCAGCCGGGCCAGGACGTCCCCGGCGAAGGTGTCCTGGCCGAGCACCATCCAGGGCCTCCTCCACACCGGAACGACGGCGGTCTTCCGGGTCGTCGGCTCCGGCAGCCTCGACCAGGTGTCCCGGGCCTCCTCCAGCCAGCGCGGCGGCACGGCCGCCCCACAGGCGGTCACGACCCGCTCCAGCTCACTGAAGGCCTGCGGGACGTTTCGCACCTCGGTGACCAGGACCTCCAGGCCCGCCTCGCGCAGTGCCGCGAGGTCCGGCTCCCGGTTCTCCTCCTCATTGGCGAGCACCAGGTCGGGGGCCAGCCGGACGATCCGCTCGACCTTCGGGTTCTTGGTTCCCCCGATACGGGCGACGCCGAGACCGGCCGGATGGGTGCACCAGTCCGTCGCGCCCACCAGGGCGCCCGGCACGGAGGCGGCCACCGCCTCGGTCAGCGACGGCACGAGGGAGACGACACGCACGTCAGGCATGACGGTGAGTATTCCAGCGCGGCACCCTTTTGCATGTGGGCCGAAAGGACCGGGCCGCTGCTGCCGCGCGGGAATCGCCGGCGGACCGCGCCGAGGGGTGTCAGGGCCGTCGGGACGCCGTCAGCGTCGCTTCGAGGAGTCCTCGATGGCATCGATGTGGTCCGCGACCGCGACCACGATCACGCGGGTGTCCGGCACCGTCGCCCGCCAGCGGTGGCGCACACCCCCGCTCAGGTAGAGCGTGTCCCCCCGCCCGAGCCGGTGCGCCCGGCCCTCCGCCTCGACCTCGACGGCGCCGTCGACGATGTACATCAACTCGTCGTTGCGGTGCTGGAATTCACGTCCCTCGTCGTGATCGCCGATGAACTCCATCGCGTGCAACTGGTGGTGACCGCGTACCAGGGCGCGCACCCGCGCCTCTCCCGGCACGACCTCTTCGTCGTCGGCGCGCAGGACGTCCACACTGCACGCCGGGTCGGCCGCCGCGAGCAGTTCGACGGCGGTGGTGCCCAGGGCGTCGGCGATCCGTTCCAGGGAGGGGCGGCTGGGACGCGCCCGCTCGTTCTCGACCTGACTCAGGAACGGGACCGACAGACCGCTGCGCTCGGCCACGACGGCAAGGGTGAGCTCCAGCGCCCGGCGCCGCCGCCGAACGGCCACGCCCACCCGAAGGGGCTGTTCTTTGCGGTCGCCCATCGCTCCGGCTCCCTCCCTCGCTCGTCGGTCCACTGTCCTGCCCGGCGGGCGTGTCGCCGCCGTCCGATGGTTCACCGGTGCATCGCTTCTGTTGAGTTGTCTGCACCCTACGCATGTTCGGCAAACCGTTTTATGCGCCCGTCACATCGCTGTCACATACAAGAGCGGTGAGGGCCACGGTTCGCGCCACCGGACGAGCCGTCCCGCCGACCGGCGCGCGCCTCCTCCGAAACGCAGCAAAGCCCCTGCCCACCAGGATGCGCCGGACGTCGCGGCCCGGCGGCGGGCCGGGGGGTGCGCAGGGTCGTGGACAGCGCGCGGGGCGGGTGAACCCGGGCACGGCGGTCATGCGCCCCGGCGCGGGGAACAGCACGACAGGACTCAGGGGCGCCGAAACGGTGTTCGGCGCCCCTGGTCGGCAGGGCGATGGGATCCGCGCGACCGTGGACCCGGCGGGGTTGTCCGGATCCTTCTCGTACGGACGTACGGAACACGGGCCCGCGGCGGACTACTGCGGAGTCATCCGCTCCACCATGTCGGGGTGCTGCTTCAGCCACGCGGCCACGGCGTCCTCCTCATGGCCCTGGCCGCGGCGCTTGACCTCGCTCTCCAGGCTGCCCAGTTCGGGCTCGCTCATCCTGAAGTTCTTGATCCACTTGGTGAGCTGCGGGTACTGGTCCGGGAACGACCGGCCGGCGATGGTCCGGATCGTGTTGCCCTCGCCGAACAGCTTCTTGTCGTCCTGGAGCTTGGTGAGCCGGTACTCGCTGTAGGCCCAGTGCGGGGACCACAGGACCACGGCGACCGGCTCCTTCTTGGCGTAGGCGCGCTTGAGCTCGGCGAGCATTGCGGGCGTGGAGCCGTCGACGACCTTGTACTCCTTGTCCAGGCCGTAGCCGGGCAGCACCTTCGTCTTCAGGAGGTTCATCTCGCCGGTGCCCGGCTCGATGCCGATGATCCTGCCGCCGAAGGTCTTCGACTTGCCCTTGAGGTCCTCGAGGGACTTGACGTCCTTCACGTACGAGGGCACGGCGATCTCCAGCGAGGTGGGCTGGTACCAGGTGCCGAGGTCCGAGAGGTTGTCCTTGCTCTTGTCCCAGTAGTTCTTCTGGGCGTAGGGCAGCCACGCGTCGAAGTTGAGGTCGAGGTCGCCGGAGGCCAGACCGGTGTAGACCGGGCCGACGTCCATCTGCTTGAGGTTCAGCCGGTAGCCGCGCCGCTCCAGGACGTTCTTCCACAGATAGGTGACGGCCACGTCCTCGTCCCAGGGGAACCAGGCGACGTCCAGCGCACGCTTCGCCTCGGCCGGGGTACCGGAGGCGGACTTCTGGACGGGGGCGAGCTTGTCGACGACGCCGGGGTTCTTCTTCAGCCAGGCGCGCACCGCGTCCTGCTGCTTGCCCTGGCCCGCCCGGTTGATCTCCGCCTCCAGGCTGGTGAGCTGCTTCTCGTCCATCCTGAAGTTCTTCAGCCAGTTGCCGACGACCGGGTTGTCCTGTGCGAAGCCCTTGCGGGAGAGCGTGTGCACTGCGTCGCCCGTGCCCCAGGCGCCCTTCGGGTCCTTGAGCTTCTTCAGGTCGTAGTCGTTGTACGCCCAGTGCGGGGACCACAGCGTGACGACGATGGGCTCCTTCTTGGCGTAGGCACGCTTGAGCTCCGCGAGCATCGCCGGCGTGGAGCTGTCGACGACCTTGTACTCCTTGTCGAGCCCGTACTGCTTGAGGACGGTGCTCTTGAGCATGCTCATCTCGCCGGCGCTGGACTCGATGCCGGTGATCTTCCCACCGAATGTGGCGGCCTTGCCCTTGAGGTCCGCCAGCGAGTCGACGCCCTTCACATACGAGGGCACGGTCAGCTCGAGCGAGGTCGGGCTGTACCAGGAGCCCAGGTCGTCGAGCTTACTGCCGTACTTCTTCCAGTACTGCTCGTGCGTGGTCGGCAGCCAGGAGTCGGTCTCGAAGTCGATGTCGCCCTGCGCGAGCGAGGTGTAGAGCGGTCCGGCGTCGAACTGTTTGACGTCGGCCTTGAACCCGCGCCGCTCGAGGATCTCCTGCCACAGGAACGTGGAGGCGACGCCCTCGTCCCACGGTATGTACCCGATGCTGACCTTCTTGCCCTGGCCGACGTTCTGCGCGTCGGACGCGTCGGCGGCCTTGTCCCCGCCGCCGAAGACGCCCATGCCCCCGGCGACGAGCGCGAGCACGACCACGCTGATCACGGCCACTGCGGGCCGGGGGCGGTAGTTCCAGATCTGCAGCCCCTGAGCGGCCCGCAGCCGGGCGGCGACCCGGCGGCCCAGCGGCGAGACCTGGGTACCGAGGGAACTTGTCATCCGGTCCAGGTAGATCGCCAGGATGACGATGGCGACACCTGCCTCGGAGCCCAGCCCCACGTTGAGCTGGCCGATCGCCTCGTTGACGTCGCCGCCGAGGCCGCCGGTGCCGACCATGCCCGCGATGGCCGCCATGGACAGGCCCAGCATGATCACCTGGTTGACGCCGGCCATGACGGTGGGCAGGGCGAGCGGCAGTTGCACGCGCAGCAGCGTGTTGCCCGGGGTGGTGCCGAAGGCGTCGGCGGCCTCCACCAGCTCCTTGTCGACCTGGCGGATGCCCAGCTCGGTCATGCGGACGCCGGGTGCGAGGGCGAAGATCAGGGTGGCCACGATACCCGCGGGCGCACCCGTGCCGAAGAACAGGATCGCCGGGATGAGGTAGATCATCGCGGGCAGCGTCTGCATGAAGTCGAGCACCGGTCGCACGAGCCCGCCGACCCGGCTGGAGCGGGCCGCCCAGATGCCCACGGGCACGGAGACCACGAGCGCAATGAGCGTCGCCACCAGGACGAGGGACAGGGTCACCATCGCGTCGTCCCACAGCTCCAGGGAGTCGATGAAGGCGAAACCCACGAAGGTGAGGAGAGCCGCGGACGTGCCGCGCAGCCAGAATGCGATCACGGCGAAGATGCCCGCGAGCAGGAGCGGCTCGGGTGCCTGGAGGACGGTGTTGATGCCCTCGAAGGTGCCCTGGAAGACCATCTTGCAGAAGTCGAACAGCCACGCCATGTGGTGCAGCAGCCAGTCGACGACGGAGTTGACCCAGTCGCCGAAGGGGATCCTAGGCACGTGCAATCACCTTCCCGCCCTGGTCATGCCGGGAGGCGCAGGGCGTGGGGTCGTCCTCCCGGTCGCCGAGGAAGCCGACGAGACGCTGCCGCGGTACGACGCCCACGAGCCCGCCTCGCGGGTCGAGCACAGCGACCGGGTGCGTGAGGCGGGCGCTGATGGCGCACAGCTCCACGAACGGCGTGTCGGGCGTCGCGGTCTCACAGTCGCAGTCCGCCTCGTCGCCTTGGACCGAGGTGTCCATGACGGCGCCCGCGGTGAGCACACGGGAGCGGTCGACGTCCTTGGTGAAGGAGGCGACGTAGTCGTCGGCCGGGCGCACCAGGATGTCCTCCGCGGTGCCGATCTGCACGATGCGGCCGTCGCGCATCACGGCGATGCGGTCGCCCAGGCGCATGGCCTCGTTGAGGTCGTGGGTGATGAAGACGATGGTCTTCTTCAGGGTCTTCTGCAGCTCCAGGAGCTGGTCCTGCATGTCACGGCGGATCAGCGGGTCGAGCGCGCTGAACGACTCGTCCATCAGCAGCAGGTCGGCGTCCGTGGCGAGCGCCCGGGCCAGGCCGACACGCTGTTGCATGCCGCCGGACAGCTCGTCGGGCCACGACTCCTCCCAGCCGGCCAGGCCACACAGGGCGAGCGCCTCGTCGGCACGCGCGGCGCGCTCGGCGCGGGGCACGCCCTGCACTTCCAGGCCGTAGGCGGCGTTCTCACGAACGCTGCGGTGCGGAAAGAGTGCGAAATGCTGGAAGACCATGCTGATCTTCCGCGAGCGGACCTCGCGCAGCTCACGGGGGCCGAGTGCGGTGAGGTCCTGACCGTCGAAGCGCACGTGTCCCGCGGTGGGCTCGAGGAGCCCGTTGAGCATGCGCAGCAGCGTGGACTTGCCGGAGCCGGACAGGCCCATCACGACGAAGATCTGACCCGGCTCCACGGTGAAGGAGGCGTCGATCACGGCGGCCGTCGTGCCGTCGGCACGCAGCTCTTCGCGGTCCGCTCCCTGCCGGAGCCGCTCCACCGCCTCGTCCGGTTGTCTACCGAACACCTTGTAGAGGTGCTCGGCTTCAAGCCTGGATGACACAGGTACCTCTCGTCTCGTGAGTTCCGAGCCGCTGCAAACGATTGAATGTGCAACGGGCATGGCTTCGAGCCGCGCCTGCCCCGGCTTTTACTTGGCAAACACATGAGTGATCCTCTTCACACGGCGTTCACAGGCGTCATCCCGGCGCTCGTGTCCCGAGTCCGAGGGTGACTGTCGGCGGCGTACGGCATGATGCGGAAGGTGACCCGACGCCTGATGCTCCTCGACACCGCCTCGCTCTACTTCCGGGCCTACTTCGGCGTCCCGGAGTCCGTGAAGGCCCCGGACGGCACGCCCGTGAACGCGGTGCGCGGACTGCTGGAATTCATCGACCGCCTGGTCCGGGACCACCGCCCGGACGACCTGGTCGCGTGCATGGACGCCGACTGGCGCCCGCACTGGCGGGTCGAGCTGATCCCCTCCTACAAGGCGCACCGGGTGGCGGAGGAGCACGAGGCGGTCCCGGACGAGGAGGAGGTGCCGGACACTCTCTCGCCTCAGGTGCCCGTCATCGAGGACGTCCTGGACGCGCTGGGCATCGCGCGCGTGGGCGTGGCCGGATACGAGGCGGACGACGTGATCGGCACCTTCACGGCCCGCGCACAGAGCCCGGTCGACATCGTCACCGGCGACCGCGATCTGTACCAACTGGTCGACGACGCCCGCGGTGTCCGTGTGCTGTACCCGCTCAAGGGCGTCGGCACGCTCCAGCTGACCGACGAGGCGTTTCTGCGCGCCAAGTACGGCGTCGACGGCCCGGGCTACGCGGATCTGGCGCTGCTGCGCGGCGACCCGAGCGACGGGCTGCCTGGGGTGCCGGGCATCGGTGAGAAGACGGCCGCGAAGCTGCTCGCCGCGTTCGGGGACCTGGCCGGGATCATGGCCGCGGTCGACGACCCGACGTCGAAGCTCACCCCGGCGCAGCGCAAGCGGCTCGACGAGGCACGGCCGTACGTCGCCATCGCGCCCAAGGTCGTACGGGTCGCCGACGACGTGCCCCTGCCCGATGTGGACGCCGGACTCCCACGCACGCCGCGCGACCCGGCCGCGCTCGACGGCCTGGCGACCCGCTGGGGCCTCGGCGGCTCACTGCAGCGCCTGCTCACCACGCTCGGGGCGTGACAGCGCCCTGTGTCGCACGCCGGGCGGCCCGCCGGAACCCACGGTCCGACGCACCGTCGCGCACCCGGGCAAAGGCACCGAGCCGGCCCCCGCCAAAAGCCGGGCAGCCGGCCGCAACTCCCGCTCATGACGCTCCGGAGGTGACGGTTCCGACGAGGAGTGCTCATCGAGTCTTCATGGGACAGGTGTTCACCGGCAGGAAATGCTAACTTAGGTAAACCTAAGCACGTGAACTGGGAGGCCGTCATGGCAGAGCGCCCGGCAGCCAGGGTCCGCAAGACCCACTTCGCGCAGGTCATCCGCACGGAGAGGCTGACCCCGCACATGCAGCGAGTGGTGCTCGGCGGCGAGGGCCTTGCCGACTTCACGGTGGGCACGTGCACCGACCACTATGTGAAGCTGCTCTTCCCTGCCGAGGGCGTCACCTATCCCGAACCCTTCGACATACAGCGCATCCGCGAGGACTTCCCGCGCAGCCAGTGGCCCGTGACACGGACGTACACCGTGCGCGACTGGGACCCCGAGCACCGCGAGCTGACGCTGGACTTCGTGATCCACGGCGACGAGGGACTCGCCGGCCCCTGGGCGATGCGCGCCCAGCCCGGCGAGACCGTGCGCTTCATGGGCCCCGGCGGCGCCTACGCCCCGGACGCGGGCGCCGACTGGCACCTGCTCGCCGGGGACGAGAGCGCCCTGCCCGCCATCTCGACCGCCTTGGAGACGCTGCCGCTCGGCGCCGCGGCGCATGCATTCATCGAGGTCACGGGCCCGGAGGAGGAGCAGAAGATCGACTCCGATGTGGAGGTGACCTGGCTGCACCGCGGAGACCGGCCGATCGGCGAGTCACTCGTGGAGGCGGTCCGCGCGCTGACGTTCCCGGAGGGCCGGGTCCACGCGTTCGTGCACGGCGAAGCCAGTTTCGTGAAGGAACTGCGCCGGCTCCTGCGGGTGGAGCTGCAGATCCCGCGCGAGGACATGTCCATCTCCGGCTACTGGCGCCTCGGGCACAACGAGGACGGCTGGCAGGCGTCGAAGCGGGAGTGGAACGCACGTATAGAGGCGGAGCAGGAGAGCGCCTCCGCCGCGTGACCGACCGCAAGCGGCGGCACCGTGCCGGTGCCGCCGTTTCGTCGTGCGGTGCTCACACCGACCGCTGGTACGACCGGAACGTCCGGATCGACAGCCACACCGCGACCGTCGCGAGCCCCAGCAGCGCCCCGCCGCGGCTGACCACATCACCCCAGTCCGGCTGCTCCGACATCGCCGAACGCCCTGCGACCATCGCCCAGTTGAGCGGATTGAAGTCGGCGATGTGCCTCATCCACGAGGGCATCCGGGACGGTGCCATGAAGGCCGAGGACAGGAACGTGAGCGGGAGCAGCAGGAAGGTGTTGATCCCGATGATCGATTCCCGCTCCTGCACCAGCATGCCCAGCGCGTTGGACAGCGCACCGAAGATCGTGCCGAGCAGCACGGCGGCGAGGACGAGGATCGCGACCCCGCCGACGCCTCCCGGGCAGTGGGCGCCGCCGAGCAGTCCGAGCAGGACGATGATCACCGATTGCAGGGCGGTCACCAGGCCGTTGTGGACGACGTTGCCGTTCATCAGCGCGGCCCGGCTGACCGGGGTCGTCAGGAACCGGTTGAGCGTGCCGCGCTGGATCTCCTCCAGGGTGCCCATGCCCGCCCACATGTTGGAGCTGAGCGCGCTCATCACGACCACTCCCGGCACGAGGTAGTCGAGATAGGAGGTGGTGCCGAAGCCGCCCAGTTCCACGACCTTCTTGAAGAGGTTGCCGAACAGGAACAGCCAGATCACCGGCTGGATCAGCGTGATGACCGCGTACGCGGGCTGCCGTGCGAACACCATGAGCTGACGCCGGGTCATGTACCAGGTCTGGGCCACTGCCGTGCTCATCGCGCACCTCCGGCAAGGGCGAAGTCACCCGCGGCCTCGGCTTCGACGTCTGAGTAACGCCGCCCCGCATAGCGGAGGTAGACGTCGTCGAGCGAGGGCCGGGCGACGGTCGCGGCGGCTACACCGACTCCGGCGCGCTCGAGCGCCCCCAGCAGCGCCGGCATCGCCGCGGCCCCGTCATCGACACGGACACTGATGCGGCGCCCGTCGAGGTGCGTCTCGTTGATGCCCGACAGCCCGGCGAGGGCGCCCCTCAGCAGCGTACGGCCGGCCTCGCCGACGGCTTCGCGCAGTTCCACATGGACGGCGTCACCGCGAAGTTCGCCCTTGAGCGAGTCCGGAGTGCCCTCCACCACGACCCGGCCCCGGTCGACGATCGCCACGCGCTCGGCCAGGCGGTCGGCCTCTTCGAGGTGATGCGTGGTGAGCAGGATGGTCAGGCCCTCCTGACCGGCCAGACGGCCGATCTCGTCCCACATGGCGGTGCGGGCCTCGGGGTCGAGGCCGGTGGTGGGCTCGTCGAGGAAGAGCACCTCGGGCCGGTGCACCAGACCGAGCGCGACGTCGAGACGCCGCCTCATGCCGCCGGAGTAGCCCTTGACCTGGCGCCCGGCGGCGTCGGTGAGCGTGAAGCGCTCGAGCAGGTCGTCCACACGCCCGTTCAGCGCCCGTCCCTTCAAGCCGTAGAGCCTGCCCTGGAGTTGCAGGTTCTCACGACCGGTGGCGACCGGGTCGGCACCGGAGCTCTGTGCGACCACGCCGATGGCCCGGCGCACCCGGTCGGGGTGGTGCAGCACATCGTGGCCGGCGACGGCGGCCGAGCCCGAATCGGGGCGGGCCAAGGTGGTGAGGATCTTGACGGTGGTGGACTTCCCGGCACCGTTCGGGCCGAGGAGTCCGAAGACGGTGCCCGGCTCGACGGTGATGTCCATGCCGTTCAAGGCCGTGACGTCACCGGGATAGGTCTTGATCAGCTGACGCGCCTCGACTGCGGGCGCACGGGTGGTCATGACGACTGCTCTCCTGTGGACAGCGGACGACGACGCGTCCGCGGTGCTGCGGACGGGCCGCCCTCCGGATGAGGGGTGACGGCTGATCCACGTGAAGAGGGCCGGGCTATCCTGGGTGTGCCGCACCTCGATCGCCTGGATGTGCCTCACGGCGGATTCAGCTCGGGGTTCGAGACCCTGGCGGGACTGCTGCAACAGCCCTGCCGGGGTTTTCATTTGTTCAGCGGCTACGGTCTGCCGGAATCGCCGCCTTCCAGCTTCAGGAGCTCCTCGGGGAACTCCCCCGTCTCATGGAAGGCGCGCCACTCCTTGACGCCGGGCAGCGTGCCCGATCCGATCTCCTCGAGGAAGCCACGCACCCACCCGGCTTCCGCCTCGATCATGTGGAGCTTGTACTCCGTCTCGACGAGGAAGAGCCGCGGAAGCGTCTCGTACAGCTTCTCCAACCCGCCGCGCGCGCTGGCGGCCTGCACCACCAGGGTGTCCAGCCGCTCCTCGAGCAGGCGGGCCACCTCGTCGGGATGGAGCACCGCCATCAGCGAGAGCGCCGACTCGAAGATGGGGTACTCCTGCGCAGGGACGGCGAGCAGGTCCGACAGCCACTCCGTGGCCTCTTCACGCCCGGCGTCCGTGATCCCGTAGAGCGTGCGCTCGGGCCGGTTCCCCTGTCGCTGCACCTCGGCGACCTCGACGAAACCGTGCTTCTGCAGATTCTGGACGACGGTGTAGAGCGAGCCGTAGTTGATCTTCAGACTGGTGTCCTTGCCGCGTCGGCGCAGCGTCTGGGCGATCTCGTACGGATGCATCGGCTTCTCGGTGAGCAACACCATGACCGCGAGCGCCAAGGGGTTGCCGAGCCTTCGGCGCTTCGTCGCCATGGGGTCTCACCTCGATCTCACCTCGCCACCGAATATCCGTGACCGAACATATCGCGTCCTCGAGCTTGGAGTCAATAGACACGATGTATCGCGTTGTCGGGCGGCCCGCAAGGGATGCGATCGCCTCGGAACGCCGCCTTCGGCTGCGCCGGCTGATGGTGGTGAGCGTGGAGGCCCGGGCCCCACGGCGGGCGGCCGCTTCGGTCCCTCGCCGACGCGGCCGCCCGGGAACCGGCCGCCTGAGCCAGGTCGCCCTCGACCCGTGCGTGCAGGTGCATGTCGTGCGGGCCGTCCGGGGTGGAGCAGGGCACTGCGCTTGGTGCCCCCAGGGCGAAGCCCCCGGCACCGCGCCCCGGCGGTTTTCGGTACCCCCGCCTGCGGCACCCGGCGGCCGCGGATCCCGGCGCCCGATGCCGCTCCGCCCTGTGCCCGCGGCGCCTCGTACGCTGGGCCGTGATGCGACGCAAGACCCCGGTCCCGCCCTCTCCCCTGCCGCAGCGCGACGGGGTCGATCCCGTGCGGCTGCGGCTGCCGTTCGGCGAGGCGTGGGCCACCGTACGGGACCATCTCGTGGCGCGGCTCGCCGCCGGGGACGGGGTGATCGACGGCATGCTCGACGCGGGGCTGATCGTCGGGGCGGACGGGAGGGCCGTCGCGAGTGACGCGGCGTACGTACCGGGCATGTACGTGTGGTTCCACCGCGCACTGCCCGACGAGGTGCGCGTGCCCTACCCGGTCGAGGTGGTGTACCGCGACGAGCACATCGTCGTCGCCGACAAGCCGCACTTCCTCGCCACCACCCCGCGCGGCAGCCACGTCGCCGAGACCGCCCTGGCCCGGCTGCGCCGCGACCTCGGCATACCCGCGCTGACCGCGGCACACCGGCTGGACCGGCTCACCGCGGGGCTCGTGCTGTTCACCGTGTGGCCCGAGGAGCGCGGCACCTACCAGACGCTGTTCCGCGACCGGAGGGTCGCCAAGGAGTACGAGGCCGTCGCCGCCTACGACCCCGAGGTGACGCTGCCGCGCACCGTGCGCAGCCGGATCGTGAAGGAGCGCGGGGTGATGACCGCCCACGAGGTGGCGGGCGAGCCCAACGCGGTGAGCCGGATCGAGCTGCTGGAGCACCGCGCCGGGCTCGGCCGTTACCGGTTGCTCCCGCGTACCGGGCAGACCCATCAACTGCGCGTCCACATGAACGCGTTGGGGTTGCCGATCCTCGGCGATCCGCTCTATCCGGTGGTGGCGGGCCCCGGGCCGGCCGGCGACTTCCGGCGACCGCTCCAACTGCTCGCGCGGGTGCTGGAGTTCACCGATCCGGTCACGGGGCATGCGCATCGTTTCGTCAGCGAGAGGGTGCTCCGGGCGTGGCCGACATACGAGTCATGGGCCCGCTGGTGCTGTGGCCGGAAAGGTTTGCCGGAGGCCGGTGAACCTTTCCGGTCGCCGCACTAGGCGGTGTCCGCCCCATCGCGTGGGTCGGCGCCCGGCGCCCGTGATGCGGACGCGGCACCGTGGCTCACTCGCCCCGCCACCACCGCACCAGCCGCCGCCACACGCCGGAACTGCGCTGCGGCCCGGCGGCCGGGTCCGGCAGCGAGGGTGCGACGGGCGTCGACGGGACGGGCCGTGCGCCCTCCGGCGCCGGGGTGGTCGCCGCCGGGTCGGGCGTCGTGACCAGCCATCCGGGCCGCTGATGCGGGACCGCGTGCAGGGCCGACCGCTGCGTCGTCTCCTGCGGCGGCCTGGGCTCGAACCGCACGGGCAGCTCCACCAGGTGCCGGGACGCGAGGGACCCGG
This sequence comes from Streptomyces chiangmaiensis, assembly GCF_036281785.1. Taxonomy (NCBI): domain Bacteria; kingdom Bacillati; phylum Actinomycetota; class Actinomycetes; order Kitasatosporales; family Streptomycetaceae; genus Streptomyces; species Streptomyces chiangmaiensis. The sequence continues at coordinate 15,580 of NZ_JAYWVC010000056.1, forward strand.
TCCACTGCAGTTCGTCCTCCGCGCAGTCGAGCCGGATGTCCGGCAGACGCATCAGCAGGGCATCGATGCCCGTGTCGGCGATGGCACGGCCGATGTCCTGGCCCGGGCACTCGTGCGGGCCCCCGCCGAAGGCGAGGTGGGAGCGGTTGCCCTGCATGTTCGCGGAGAGGTCCGGGCGTACCCGGGGGTCGACGTTGCCGGGCGCGATGCCCAGCAGGAGTCCGTCGCCCTTGCGGATGCGCTGACCGCCCAGTTCGGTGTCCTGCTTGGCGAAATAGCCGAGGATGCTGCTGAACGGCGGCTCGTCCCACAGGGACTGCTCCACCGCCTCGGGCACCGTCATCTGCCCGCCGTTGAGCTGGGCCCTGAATCGCGGATCGGTGAGGATCACGCGCAGGACGTTGGCGAGGAGGTTGGCCGTGGCCTCGTACGCCGCGATCAGGACGACCCGGAGGTGCTCCCTGATCTCGCTGTCGGTGAGCGTGGCCGGATGGCTGATGAGGTGGCTGGTGAAGTCGTCCTCGGGTTGAGCCCGGCGACGGGCGGTGAGCCGGGTCAGCGCGTCCACGATGTACTGATTGCTGGCGATCGCGGTCTCGGTGCCCTTGAGCATGTCGCGGGCGGCGTGCACGATCCGGTCGTTGTACTCGTCCGCCATGCCGAGGACCGCGCACATCACCGCCATCGGCAGATGGTCGGCGAACTGACCGACCAGATCGGCCCTGCCCGCCTCGCAGAAGCGGTTGACCAGGGTCTGCGTGGCACGGTTGATGGAGCGGCGCAGGCCCCGGTAGTCGATGGTCGACACGGCGCCGGTGACGGCGCCGCGCAGCCTGACGTGCTCGTCGCCCTCGACGTGCGAGCAGATGGGCTGCCAGGCGAAGTGCGGGCTCAGTGGGTGATCCGGCTTGATCTCGCCGGACATCAGCGGGGCCCAGACGCGGCTGTCCCGGGTGAACCGCGCGGGTGACCGCACCATGTGCAGATTCTCGCTGTGGCCGAGCACCACCCAGATCGGTACGTCGTCGTGGAGCAGCGCGGGCGCCACGGCACCGTGTTCGGCACGCATCTTCTCGTACAGGGCTCCCAGGTCCTCGGCCTCCGGCCCGTACAGCCGGTGCGTGCCGCCGGGACCGCGGCCGTGGGCCGGGCAGCCAGGTGGTGGCGAGGAGGTGGCGTCGTCCGTGTCGGTGAGGTCCCTGCCGGTCAGGGAGTGGGATTCAGGCGTCACGATGGTCGCTCCGAAGCTGAGAGGGATCCGGTGTCGGGGGGTGGGGACGGGCCATACGGAGGGGTACGGCGGTATGTGTGCGGGGCGCACGAGCGCTCTGGTCAGAGGGAAGCGCGAGTCATCGCCAGGAAGTGCAGGAAGCGCGTCAGCGTCATCAGGACGTCGCGGCTGGAGGCCCGGCGCCGGGCGTCGCACTCCATGATCGGGATCTCGTCCGGCAGGTCGAGCGCCGCACGGAGTTCCTCCATGGGGTAACAAGGCGCGTCCGGAAAGGAGTTGACGGCGACCACGAACGGCACCCCGCGCTCCTCCAGGCGGCCGATGACGTCGAAGCTGACCTCCAGACGGCGGGTGTCGAGCAGTACGACGGCGCCGAGGGCGCCCTCGAACAGGCCGTTCCACAGAAACCAGAAGCGTTCCTGGCCCGGGGTGCCGAACAGATACAGCACCAGGTGCTCGGTGATGGTGATCCGGCCGAAGTCCATGGCCACGGTCGTGGCCGTCTTGCTGTCGGAGCCGTAGTTGTCGTCGACCCCGATGCCCGCCTGCGTCATGGTCTCCTCGGTCGTCAGCGGCCTTATCTCGCTGACGGAACCGACCATGGTGGTCTTGCCGACTCCGAAGCCGCCCACGATCACGATCTTGACCGCGGCCTGTGCCGTGTGCGGCAGGTGGTCCTCGACCCGTGGACCCGGGACGGCGTCAGAGTTTTTGCAGTCCATGCATCACCGCTTCGAGAAGGGAACGGTCGGGCGTCGCCTGCCGGACGATCGGGGCGCGTGCCTGGACCAGTTCGGCCGCCAGCAGATCGGTGAGCAGGACGGTCACGACGCTGAACGGCAGGCTCAGGTAGGCCGATATCTCGGCCACGGACAGGGGTGCCCGGCACAGCCGGAGCAGCACCGCCTGCTCCGGCGTTGCGGTGGGCTCCGGGTCGGAGCGCGCCACGATCAGGGTGACCAGGTCGATGGACGCCCGCTCGCCCCCGTCGGTCGCGCCGGTGAGGATGTACAACCGCTCGGGTTGCTTCTCCTCGCCCGCCTTCCCGCCGCCTGCTGCGGCAGGCTCCGGCGGGGGTTGTGCCTCGGGATTCCGCCGACGGCGTCGTGGAGGAGTCATACGGTCTGCCCGTTGTGCCGCGGCGGGCTCGTGAGATGGGAGCCGATGCGAATCACGAGATCCCGCATGCGGTTGCTCATCAGGCCGGCCTCCGCGACCGTGTCCGCCAGCACCGCGAGGTAGGCATTGGAGCCCGCCGCCATCATGTAGAAATAGCCACCGTCGATCTCGATGATGACCATGCGCATCCGGCCGTCGCTGTCCGGGATCTCGGCCGCGACCGCTCCCGCCAGGCTCTGCAGCCCGGCACAGGCCGCGGCGACACGGTCGGCCGCGTCGGGATCTCCGCCGTAGCGGGCGATGCGCAGACCGTCGGCGGAGAGCACCACGACCTGGTGCACGCCCGGTACGCCGTCGGCGAGCTCCTTCAGCAACCAGTCGAAGTTTCCTCGCTGCTGGATCACTTGAGGTCCCCCTCGTCGTCGGCCCGGGCCGGGGCCGGCTCGTCGTTGGTGGCTGCGAACGGGTCGTCGGCCGGAGGGCCGGCGGAGAAGGCGTTCGGGTCCGGGTCGGCCTTGAGTCCGTTCATGAAGGCCTCGACCCACAGACCGGGGGCGGACTCCACCTTCTCCGGTTCGGGCACGGGCGTCCACGGGGAGTGCGTCGCCGCCTCGGCGGCGGCGGCCTCCGCGATCCGCTGGCTCAGCGGGATCTTGACGCGGCTGCGGCGCTGCGGCAGACCGCCCGGAGTCCACTCGGTGACGACGGGGACGTCGTCCTCCACGGCGAGTTGCTGCGGGATCCGGGGGCCGGTGGTCGGCCGCCGCTTCTTCGCCTTGCGGTCGGGACCCTTGACCCCGTCGTTGTCCAGGGTCGGCACGGAGGTGGCACCGATGCCGTGGGCGAACCCGGGGGCGGGGTCGGTGGTGAGCATGTCGTTGGGGATGACGAGGATGGCGCGGACACCGCCGTAGGCGGACTGCCGCAGTGAGACATGCATGTCGAACATCGACGACAGGCGGCCGACGACGGCGAGACCGAGACGCGGGGCCTCGCCCAGTTCCTGGACGTCCACGCCGGCCTGAGCCTCGGCGAGCATCCTCTCGACCTTGGCTCGGTTCTCCTCACTCAGGCTGATACCGCCGTCCTCGATCTCGACGGCGATTCCGGTCTGCACCTCGGTGGCGGTGACGTGCACCTTGGTCTGCGGCGGCGAGTAACGCGTGGCGTTGTCGAGGAGTTCGGCCGCGGCGTGGATGATCGGCTCGACCGAGATGCCCTTGATGTTGACCTTGGCGATGGAGTGCAGCTCGATACGGCGGTACTCCAGGATGCGGGACATCGCGCCACGCAGCACGCTGTACAGCGGGACGGGCTGGGGCCACTGACGGCCCGGGCGGCCGCCGCCGATGACGGCGATGGAGTCGGCGAGGCGGCCGATCAGCGCGGTGCCGTGGTCGATGCGCAGCAGGTCGTCGAAGACCTCGGGGTTGCGGCCGTGGTCCTCCTCCATCTCCCTGAGTTCCTTGGCCTGCTGGTGGACGATGGCCTGGACGCGGCGGGCGATGTTGACGAAGGCGCGCTGCGAGGAGTCTCGCATCGCGATCTCACGATCGACGAGCTGGAGCAGGGTGCGCAGCAACTGCCTCTGCGGTTGGGGAAGTCCGCGGAACTGGGGGTTGGAGTCGACGACCGTGCGGATCACCTCCGCGGGCGAGACGCCACTGCGCAGGATGCTGAGGGTTGGGGGCAGCACCTCCGAGCGGAAGTACTCGATGTCGTCGTCCTGCGCGGCGACGCGCTGTTCCAGGTACGCGCTCCGCTGGGCGAAGTCGGCGCGCAGGGCACGGAGGGTGCGCCCGCGGCGTGCCGCCACGGCCGCGACGGCGGTCACCAGGACGGTGGCGATGGCTCCACACCAGCCGACGGCGATCCGGGACTGGTCCGGGACCACCGCGGCGGCGGCCCCCGCCACCGCCGCCGTCAGTAAGGCGGGCACCAACAGCTCGCACGCGTAGCGAAGTTCGCGGCCACCGGGGGGCGATTGAACACTCACCATGTATGCCCTCTGAGACGAATCGGCTGGTTCGTGGTTGCTTGAGGAGGAGAGGCTGGGGTGGTTACCGGATCGGCCCCGGATAACGGCGGAACCTTCGGTATCTTTGGGAACACACGCACGAATTCATCTCAACTCGGTGCGCTGCGCGCGAGCCTAATCCGGGCGGATCATCGCTGTGCCGTATTCAGCAAGCACCTGAAATGCCCACCAGGCCAGGGGTACGCTCGGCCTATTTACACGCAGCGCCGTCGTTCGAACACAATCAGTAATCGGGTACTGATGTGCGAAGGCAGCGGTCTTCACGGGTGAAATCCCGTGTGGAGACGGAGAATCGATGGCTCGTCAGATCCGCACGAGGCGCAGAGCCAGGCAGGGAGGTGACCGAGCCTGAGGCTCACACCCGTCGGCGCAGGGCCCGGGAGGCCTCCCGACCGCCCTCCCCCTTCCGACCACCCCGGGTCGGAGCGGTGACACCTGGTGCGGCTGCGCCACGTGGACGCGATCGACCCGGCGATCCCCGAGAGCCGCCGGACCGGCCGCCGCTGCGGGCTCTCAGGCGACCGTGACCGTCACCCCACCGACGAGTACGCCACGACGCCCCGCAGCAGCCCGTCCACCGCCTTGCGCGCATTCTTGGCAACGGTCGAGCTCTCCGCGGGAGCGGCCGCCGCGATCTGGCCGAGGACGTCGATGACCTGCTTGCACCAGCGGACGAAGTCGCCGGCCGGCATCTCGGCCTCGCGCAGGACCTCGTCCAGGCCCTTGCCGCCGGCCCACATGTACGCCGCCCAGGCGAAACCCAGGTCCGGTTCGCGCTGGCCGACGCCCTCGGTCTGGGTGATCCGGAATTCCTCCTCCAGGCCGTCGAGCCGGCCCCAGATGCGCACCATCTCACCGAGCGCGGCCTTGGCCCGGCCCGACGGCAGCTTCGGCGCCATCGCGTCGTCGCCCATCCTGGCCTCGTATACCAATGCCGATGCGCACGCGGCCAGTTCGGCCGGGGCGAGCCCCTCCCAGACGCCCTCCCGCAGACACTCGCTGGCCAGGAGGTCCAGTTCTCCGTAGAGCCGCGCCAGACGCTTTCCGTGTTCCGTCACCTCGTTGCCGCGCAGGTAGTCCAGCTCGGTGAGCAGCGCGACGATGCGGTCGAAGGTGCGGGCAATGGTGTTCGTACGGCCCTCGATGCGGCGCTCGAGCTGCGAGGTGTCGCGCGACAGCCGGTGGTAGCGCTCGGCCCAACGGGCGTGGTCCTCACGGTCGTTGCACCCGTGGCAGGGGTGGGCGCGCAGGGCCGCGCGCAGCCGGGCGATCTCGCGGTCGTCGGCGGCCGCGGCCCGCCGCTTGCGGTGCCGCTCGGACGGGATGTGCCCGGCCTTGCTGCGCAGGGCGGAGGCCAGGTCGCGACGGGACTGCGGCGAGCGCGGGTTGAACGACTTGGGGATGCGCATCCGCTCCAGCGGCTCGACGGGCACCGGGAAGTCCATGGACGCCAGCCGCTTGACCTGCCGTTCGGCCGTCAGGACCAAGGGGCGCGGGCCGTCGTGGTATTCGAAGCCGCGGTGGCCGTTGGAGCGGCCGGCGGGCAGGCCCGGGTCGAGGACCAGGGCCAGACCGGCGTACTTGCCGGTGGGGACGTGGATGACGTCACCCGGCTTGAGCCTCTCCAGGGCGACGGCGGCCTCGGCGCGGCGCTGCACGGCGCCCTGCCGGGCCAACTCCGTCTCGCGGTCCTTGAGTTCGCGGCGCAGCCGGGCATACTCCTCGAAGTCGCCGAGGTGGCAGGTCATGGACTCCTTGTAGCCCGCGAGGCCCTCCTCGTTGCGCTGGACCTGGCGGGAGATCCCCACGACCGACCTGTCGGCCTGGAACTGTGCGAAGGAGGTCTCGAGCAGTTCGCGCGAGCGGTGCCGGCCGAACTGCTCGACCAGGTTCACGGCCATGTTGTACGACGGCTTGAAGCTGGAGAGCAGCGGATACGTGCGCGTGCCCGCGAGGCCCGCGAGATGCTCGGGGTTCATGCCGCGCTGCCACAGCACGACCGCGTGGCCCTCGATGTCGATGCCGCGCCGACCGGCGCGACCGGTCAGCTGGGTGTACTCACCAGGGGTGATGTCGGCGTGCTGCTCGCCGTTCCACTTGACGAGCTTCTCCAGCACCACCGAGCGCGCGGGCATGTTGATGCCGAGTGCCAGGGTCTCGGTGGCGAACACGGCCTTCACCAGGCCGCGGACGAAGAGTTCCTCGACGACCTCCTTGAACGTCGGCAGCATGCCCGCGTGGTGGGCGGCGATGCCGCGCTCCAGGCCCTCCAGCCACTCGTAGTAGCCCAGGACGTGCAGGTCCTCGGGCAGGATCGAGGCGGTGCGGTCCTCGACGAGGGTTCGCACCTGCTCGCGCTCCTCCTCGTTGTTGAGCCGCAGCCCTGCGTACAGGCACTGCTCGACGGCGGCCTCGCAGGCGGCCCGGCTGAAGATGAACGTGATCGCGGGCAGCAGGCCCTCGGCGTCCAGCCGCTCGATGACCTCGGGTCTGCCAGGAGTCCACACCCGGGCGCGCTGTCTGCGCTCCCGCTCACGGTCGGCCTCGCGCATGGCACGGCCCCGCCTGCGGTCCATGGAGGACGGGCGGCTCGCCTCCGTGCGGGCCAGGCGCACCAGATCGGGGTTGACGGCCTTCTTGTGGCCCTCACCCTCCTCGAACAGGTCGTACATCCGGCGGCCGGCCAGCACATGCTGGAACAGCGGTACGGGCCGGTGCTCGGAGACGATCACCTCGGTGTCGCCGCGGACGGTGTCGAGCCAGTCGCCGAACTCCTCGGCGTTCGACACCGTCGCCGACAGGGACACCAGGGTCACCGACGGGGGCAGGTGGATGATCACTTCCTCCCAGACGGCGCCGCGGAAGCGGTCGGAGAGGTAGTGCACCTCGTCCATGACCACATAGCCGAGGCCGAGGAGGGTCTGCGAGCCCGCATAGAGCATGTTCCGCAGGACCTCGGTGGTCATCACGACGATCGGGGCGCCGGAGTTGACGCTGTTGTCGCCGGTCAGGAGACCGACCTTGTCCGTGCCGTAGCGGCGGCACAGATCGGAGTACTTCTGGTTCGACAGCGCCTTGATGGGGGTCGTGTAGAAGCACTTCTTGCCCTGCTGCAGGGCGAGGTGGACGGCGAACTCGCCGACGACCGTCTTGCCGGAGCCGGTGGGTGCGGCCACCAGTACGCCCTTGCCGGCCTCGAGAGCCTGACAGGCCTCGATCTGGAAGGGGTCGAGGCCGAAGTCGTACATCTCGCGGAAGGAGGCGAGCGCGGTGGCCTGCTCGGCAGCCCGCTGACGGGCTGCCGCGTACCGCTCGGCCGGTGAGAGATCCTCTGTCATCGTACTTTCGAGCGTACCGGGCCCCGCTGACATCAGGACGATCATTATCCGATCAAGGCCTCGGCCCGGAACGCCCACCGTAACGGGCCCCACCGTCATACGCGGTGGGGCCCGTGGGCTCGTCCGTCATGGCACGTGTGGTGCCTGTCCGGTCACGTGACGTCGTCGTAGCCGTTGACCCGGTCCGTGCCCGGCTGCTCCGTCGGTGCGCCACCGGCCGACACCGCCTCGACCTCGCCGACGTCCTCGGGGCTGAGGTCCAGCTCGGAGGCCTCGTCGTCGCCCGGCCCCGCGGCGTCGCGCAGCCGCCTGCGCCGGTCGTTGATCAGCGAGAAGGCGACCGCGGCGAAGTACAGCACCCAGATCGGACCGGCCAGCGCCAGCATCGACAGCGGGTCGGTGCTCGGGGTGGCCACGGCCGCGAAGACCGTGATGCCCAGGATCATGGCGCGCCACCAGCCGAGCATGCGTCTGCCGGTGATCACCCCGGTCATATTGAGCATGATCAGCAGCAGAGGCAGCTCGAAGGAGAGTCCGAAGACGACCACCATGCGTGTGACGAGCTGAAGCAGATCGTCGAGCGGCAGCAGGTTGTCGACGCCACCCGGGGTGAAGTCGATGAGCACCTTCGCGGTGGTGGGCAGCACCCTGTAGGCGAAGTAGGCGCCGCCCAGGAACAGCGGGACACCGGTTCCCACGAAGGCGTAGGCGTACTTGCGCTCGTGTCTGTGCAGACCCGGCGCCACGAACGCCCACAGCTGGTAGAGCCAGACCGGCGAGGCGAACACGACACCGGCCGTGAGCGAGACCTGGAGGGCCAGCGTGAAGGGAGCGAGCAGACCGTTGATCGTGATCCGGGCACAGGGCGGTGCGTGCTGGTTCGCATTCGCCAGTTCCTCGAACGTCTTACCGCAGCCGACCGAGTCGAGGATCGGCTTGGTGAGGTAATTGATGATGTCGTTGTAGAAGAAGGCGGCGACGACCGTGACCAGGATGATGGCCAGCATCGCCTTCGCAAGCCGGTTGCGGAGCTCACGAAGGTGGTCCGCAAGGGGCATGCGCCCTTCGGGGTCCTTCTCCTTGCGGGCAGGCTTGAGCAACCCACGTCCTCATCTCATGCGGCAGGCCGGAGGCATCCGGCCCTGCGTCAGCGCTTGGTCGTGTCCGTCGGCTCGGTGACCGGACGGGAGCTGGTCACATCGCCGGGGGCGGCCTGGATGGTGCGCTGCGCGGGAGCCTCGTCGTTCGGCGGGCCGGCGGGCGCGGACGGCTTGCCGTCGTCCTTCATCGCCTTGGCCTCGCTCTTCAGAATGCGCGCGGACTTACCGAGGGAGCGAGCCATGTCCGGAAGCTTCTTCGCGCCGAACAGCAGGATGATGACGACGAGGATGAGAATGATCTCGGGAGCTCCGAGCCGTCCGAACATAAGTCTTTACCTTCTCACCGAGGCGGCATGGGTGGAGTTGCTGGCCGATCGGTCGGTCACATGTCCGACCACCGTGCAGCGATCGTAACGCTCAGGGGTGAACGCGGGGCAATCCCTGTGCGTACTCCCGGTCTGCGGACCGCGCCTCGTTCTCGGGGCCGCGATCAGAGGGTACCTGTCCCGGGTGGCAAGTAGACAGGCCGAAGTGACCCGCTGCGTCTCCATGGGGCAACTCGCCACGCATCACAAAGCACCGGTGACCAGCAGGTGCGCCTCGGGTGACGGCCCGCGCGGGGATCATGGACCACTCGGAGTCCACGGGCGACTCACACCTGGTTCATGTCCTCATATCCGGTCCGCGGCTCGCGCGGCGCCCACGGCCGACCGTTCCAGGTCCTCGGCGGCGCGATTGATGCGGCGTGCGGAGTCCGAGACCTGCCGCCCCAGACGCTCCGCCTCCACGAAGACCCGGACGGCGAGCACACCCAGTACGGCGAGCCCGAGGAATCCCAGGGCGATCGCGAGCATCGGCCAGAACATGACGTCGAGCCTAGAGGGTCGAGTGCAGCCGCAGGGTCCGCACCCCGCCCCCGGTGAGCAGTTCGACGACGCGCTCCCCCGCCGGCTTGCGGACGGAGGCACCGCACTCGGGGCAGGTGAAGGAGTAGAAGGTGGTCTTGCTGGTGGCGCCGATGGCCAGCCGCAGCGCGCTCGCACCCAGTTCGAAGCGGGCCCGGCAGTCCGGACAGCCGGCCCTGAACACCACGTCGGCCACCCGCCGCATGCCGGCGAACGCCGTTCGCACCGACATCTCCTCGGCTCCGGGCGCCTCAGGCGCACGGGCCGACGCGTTCGACTGCTCCGACGCACCAGACGTCGCCGACTTGCTCACAACCCCTGCCCCTGCCTGTCGTCCAGCCCGTCCTGAACCCCGTCCGGCCCGTCGTACGCCGCGAGCGCCTCGGCTGCCGCCCGGCGGGCGCTGTCCGCGAGGTCCTGCGGCGACACGATCCGGCCGTCGCGTCCGAGCCGCAGCGCCAGCCGGCGCAGCGACGCCGGGTCGGGGGTGCGCAAGGTGATACGGAGCCCGCCGTCCGTCAGCTCGTCCGCGCTGTCGTGCGGGTAGTACTCGGCGACCCAGCGCCCCGCCGGGCCGACCTCGACCACCACCTCGGGGTCCTCGGCGGCGGGCTGGACGAGCCCCTCGGAGAGGTCACGGGGCTCGACCTCCGGCGGCGCCGACGGCTCGTCGAGGATCTTGATCTCGGCGACGCGGTCGAGCCGGAAGGTACGGCGCGCCTCAGAGCGGCGGCACCACGCCTCCACATAGGTGTGGCCCACGCTGACCAGGCGGATCGGGTCGATCTCGCGTTCGGTGACCTCGTCACGGGCCGGCGAGTAGTAGCGGATCCACAGCCGGCGCCGCTCGGAGATGGCCCGGTCGACGTCCGCGAAGACGCCGCCCTCGGACTCGAAGGTGACCGAGAGCCGGGAGCTGGCTCCCGCCGCCTCCCCGGCCGCGGTCTCCACCTTGACGGTGGCCCGCAGCAAGGCCTGACGGTCGCTCTCCCGCAGGCCCGGCAGGGTGGCGACGGCCCGTGCGGCGACCAGCAAGGCGGTCGCCTCGTCGGCCGCCAGGCGCAGGGGCTCGGCGGCGTCCGCCCCGAGGGCGGCCGGGTTGTGCCACCAGATGCGCTCGCCGTCGGTGTCGATGTCGAGCAGATCGCCGCCGCGGAAGCTGGTCCCGCACATGGGCAGCACGTCGAGATCCGAGACCAGCTCGTCCTCGGTGATCCCGAAGGCACGGGCGACGTCCTCGATGCGAGCACCCGGACGCTCCCGGAGATAGGTCACCAGCGACAGCATCCGCCGCGTCTGGTCGATGGCGTTCGCTCTGGCCGGTTTGCCTGCCACGTTCGTACGTCTCCCCCCTCAGCCCTTGGCCACGGCGCGCAGTCGATCCACCACATCGGCCCGCAGCTCCGCCGGCTCCAGGACCAGGACATCGGGTCCGAACTCCACCAGCCAGGCGTCCAGGCCGTGCCCGTACGGAATCTCCAACTCGTCCCACCCGCCGCCGAGTTCCCGCACGGAGGTGGCCTTCGCCCGAAGGGGGTACCCCGCGCCCGTCCGCAGCCGGATCCGGGCCGAACGGTCGGCGGTCTCCCCCGCCCAGCTCGCGACGGTCTCACGGACGGTGACCACATCGGGCACCTCGGCGGTGAAGCCGCCGCCCCGGCTGCGCACCTTGCCGGTGATCCGGGAGAGCCGGAAGACGCGCTCCGCACCCCGGTCGCGGTCCCAGCCGGCCAGGTACCAGTGGCCGCGCCAGCACTCCAGTGCCCAGGGCTCGACATGCCGCGGCTCCGGCCGCGCCGCGGTGGCCTTGCGATAGTCGAAGACGACGGGCCGGCGATCGCGACAGGCGAGCATCAGCGGCTCGAATGAGGCTTCGTGCACGGGGATGCGCGGCTCCAGGGCCCCATGGGCCTCGTACGGATCCACGTCCTCGGGCAGGCCTGCGGCGCGCAGCTTCTGCAGCGCACCGCTCGCGGCACCCGCGAGCCGGGCCTGCTGCCACACCTTGGCGGCGAGCCCCAGCGCGGCGGCCTCCTCGGCGTCGAGCGTGATGGGCGGAAGACGGTTGCTGTCACGGCGGGCGAGATAGCCGACCTCGCCGTCCAGGTTCTCCACGGTCTCGATGACCAGACCGAGCTCGCGCAGGTCGTCCTTGTCGCGCTCGAACATGCGATTGAAGGAGTCGTCGGAGCCCGTCCCGGCCTTCTCCGGCCCGAAGGACTCGACGTAGGCCTCAATGGACTCGCGCAGCTCCCGCTTGCTGAGCGGCCGCCGCGTCCCGAGCAGACACAGCGCCAGGTTCATCAGCCGCTCTGCCTTGGCAATGGCCATCGACGCCCTTCGCCTCCCCATGATGCCTACGACCGACGACCGTACCTCTCACGGGTGTCCTGGCAAAAGCCGAGGGCTCATGCCCGCGCAGACATGAGCCCCAGATGATCGGTTCCGGTCGGAACCGGCATCGCCCCGGCGACTGCCGCCCTGCGCCGGCGACCGGGGCCGTATGGGAAGCATCCGGGGCACCGCCCGGCCCGACACGGAGTCGGGTCCGGACGCCGCGGGGGCTTCGCCACCCCCACGGAGCACCGCACACCGTCCGGGATGTGCTGCCGAGCCCGGAACGCGGCCGAGCGTGCCGTGGCGCACCGATCACATCCGGCGCGCCGGGGAAGGGGGTCCTGCCGGACGTCCCCGCGGACGTCCGGCTCGGGCGTCGGTGACCCGACCCGCGCTCACCGGGTCCGGATCAGACCGCGACCAGGTCGCAGACGAAGATCAGCGTCTCGCCGGGCTTGATCCGGCCGCCCGCGCCACGGTCGCCGTAGGCGAGGTGCGGAGGAATGATCAGCTGACGGCGGCCGCCGACCTTCATGCCCTGCACGCCCTGGTCCCAGCCCTTGATGACCTGACCCACGCCGAGCTGGAACTTCAGCGGCGTGCCGCGGTTCCAGGACGCGTCGAACTCCTCACCGCTGGAGAAGGCCACGCCCACGTAGTGGACGGAGACGGTGTCGCCCGCCTTGGCCTCCGGGCCGTCACCCTCCCAGATGTCCTTGATCTCGAGGTCGGCCGGGGGCTCGCCGCCCGGGAAGTCGATCTCGGGCTTCTCGATGCTCACGTCAAAAACTCCTGCTGTTCGGTGTTGAGGCCATTGCGGCACCTCTGACACTCTCACATCCCCACAGGGGCTACATCTTCGCCAGGATGTCGACCGAGAAGACCAGCGTGGAGTCCTTTTTGATGTTGCTGCCCGCGGGCGGGTTGTCGCCGTAACCCAGCTTGGGCGGGATCACGACGAGCACACGGCTGCCCACCTTCTTGCCGGTCAGACCCTGCGCCCAGCCCTTGACGACCTGCTGCAGCGAGAACGAGGCGAGCTGGCCGCGGCCGTACGTCGAGTCGAACTCCTTGCCGTCCTCCCACAGCACGCCCTTGTACTGCACGAGCACGCTGCTGTCCGCGGCGACCTCGGCGCCGTCGCCCTCGATCACATAGTTCGCCACCAGATCCGTCGGCGCCTTCGCCTTGGGCACGTCGATGGACGGGGCCTTGCCGTCGGTGTTGGTACCCACCTTCGGCAGGTCGGGATCGGTCTGCGCGACGTCCTTGCCCTTCGCGGAGCTCTTGGCGTTGAACGTGTTCTGGACGTCCACCACGAACACCAGGGTGTCGGTGCCCTTGATGCCCCCCTGGGTGTTGCCCTGCGCGCCGTAGCCCCAGGTCGGGGGCACGGACATCTCGACCCGGCTGCCCACCTTCTTCCCCGGCAGGGCATAGCGCCAGCCGTCGATGATGCTGCCCTGGGCAAGCTGGATCACCAGTGGCGTCTTGCGGTCGTAGGAGTTGTCGAAGACCTTTGCCGTGTCCCAGATCTGGCCCAGGTAGTTCACCTGGACGTAGTCGTTCTCCGCGACCGCCTGGCCGGTGCCCGGAATCGCCGTCCTGACCGCCAGGTCCTTCGAGGGCGTGCCCGGGCCCTTGGCCACCGTCGGCTTCTCACCGAACTTGGTGCCCGCGGTGATGGCCGGCAGCGGTCCGTCGACGATCTTCGGCGGCGGGGCGGCCGACGGAACCGTGGCCGAGGAGGTCGGGCTTGCACTCGCCTGGCCCGAGCCGGACTTGCCGTCTCCGCATCCGGCGAGCGTGACCAGTCCGGCGGGCAGAGCGGCGAGGAGGAGTGAGCGTCGGCGCACGGTGGGGCCTCGTAATCGGTCGATCTTGATTGATGGCGTGCGCGCAACTCTACGGCGTGACGAAGGCGCCGTACGGCAAACGTACGGCGCCCGCGTTGCGTTCCGGTGATGTCTGTGAAACGCGTGCTCACATTCCGGCGATCAGCTTCTCCACCCGGTCGTCGACCGAACGGAACGGGTCCTTGCACAACACGGTGCGCTGAGCCTGGTCGTTGAGCTTGAGATGCACCCAGTCCACCGTGAAATCACGGCGCTGTTCCTGCGCCCTGCGGATGAAGTCGCCCCGCAGCCGGGCCCGAGTGGTCTGCGGCGGTACCGACTTGCCCTCGAAGATCTTCAAGTCGTTGCAGATCCGAGCGGCTCGGCCCTTCTTCTCCAGCAGGTAGTACAGGCCACGGCGGCGGTGGATGTCGTGGTAGGCGAGGTCTATCTGCGCGACCCGCGGATGCGACATCGTCATGTTGTGCTTGGCGCGGTACTGCTCGATGAGCTTGTACTTCATCACCCAGTCGATCTCGGTGCCGATCCGGTCCAGGTCCTCGGACTCGATCGCGTCCAGCGTGCGGCCCCACAGCTCCAGGACCTGCTCCACCGTGCCCGTGCGGATCCCGCGGCGCTCACAGAAGTCCACGGCCTTCTCGTAGTACTCGCGCTGCACCTCCAGCGCGGACGCCTCGCGGCCGCTCGCCAGACGCACCTTGCGACGGCCCGTGATGTCGTGGCTGACCTCGCGGATCGCCCGGATCGGGTTCTCCAGGGTGAGGTCACGCATCACCGTGCCCGCCTCGATCATGCGCAGCACCAGGTCGGTGGCACCGACCTTGAGCAGCATGGTCGTCTCGGACATGTTCGAGTCACCGACGATCACGTGCAGACGGCGGTAGCGCTCGGCGTCCGCGTGCGGCTCGTCCCGCGTGTTGATGATCGGCCGGGAGCGCGTGGTCGCCGAGCTGACGCCCTCCCAGATGTGCTCGGCACGCTGGCTCACGCAGTACACGGCACCGCGCGGGGTCTGCAGCACCTTGCCGGCACCGCACAGCAGCTGCCGCGTGACCAGGAACGGAATCAGGATGTCCGCGAGCCGCGAGAACTCCCCGTGCCGCGCCACCAGATAGTTCTCGTGGCAGCCGTAGGAGTTCCCCGCCGAGTCGGTGTTGTTCTTGAACAGGTAGACGTCGCCCGCGATTCCCTCCTCGTGCAGGCGGCGTTCGGCATCGACCAGCAACCCCTCGAGAATGCGCTCGCCGGCCTTGTCGTGGGTGACCAGTTCGATCACGTTGTCACATTCGGGTGTCGCGTATTCCGGATGTGAGCCCACGTCGAGATACAGGCGGGCACCGTTCCGCAGAAAGACATTGCTGCTGCGGCCCCATGACACGACACGGCGGAAGAGGTACCGCGCCACCTCGTCAGGCGACAGACGGCGCTGTCCCCTGAACGTGCACGTGACGCCGTACTCGTTCTCCAGCCCGAAGATGCGGCGGTCCATGAGTGAACATTACGCCCGATCCCCCGAGCTGAAACGGGGTTCGACGGCACGGTTTGGATCATTTTCCGGTGAAGCCGCAACCACCGCACCCCCGGCGGGAGCTGCGAGGACCCGCCCCGTCGCCAGGAGCACCAGCAACGACACGGCCCCCGCGGCACCCGGCACCGCGAACCCCCACAGGGCTCCGCCCGCCTGCACGACCGGCCCCGCCACGCCCGTCCCGACCGACGCCCCCACTGTGAACGTCGTCACAAGCCAGGAGAACGCCTCGGTGACCGTACCGCTCGGAGCGTGCCGGTCGACGATGATGAACGCACACGCGATACACGGCGCCAGGAACACCCCCGCGAGCACCGTGAGCAGCACCATCGTGACAACCCCCGGCATCAGCATCAGCGGCAGATAACACACCGCCAGAAGCCCCACGAGCACACGCAGTCGCCGCTCCGGCGCACCGCGCCACTGCCGCGCCCCGTACACGGTCCCGCCGCCCAGGGCCCCCAGCCCCAGTGCGGCCATCAGCCAGCCGTATACCCCGTCACCACCGTGACCGTCGGCGTACGACACCGCCGCCACCGTGATGGAACCCAGCGCGATGCCCACGAACAGGAACACGCCGAGCAGCGCGAGGAGCCCCCGTGAGCGCAGGGCGCCGAGCCAGTGCGCCGCGCGCGGCCCCGAGCGCCACGCGCGCGACGGCGGCGACACGACCACGGAGAGGGCCCCCAGCACACCGATGACGTTGATCACGACGAGCGCCACCCGGGCCGACCACAGGGCCACACAGGCGGCCACCAGCAGCGGGCCGACGGTGAACATGACCTCCTGGGCGATCGCGTCCAGCGCGTACGCCGTGGGCACCTGCGCCTCGCGGCGCAGCACGACCGGCCACAGCGCACGCAGACCCCCCTCCAGCGGCGGCGTGAACAGCCCCGCGACGATCATCGCCGCATACGCCAGAACGGGTGACGCCACGCCCGCCAGGGCGAACACGGTCATCGCGAGGCCGGAGACGACCGCCGCCGGCAACTGCACGCGCGGCTGGCCCTGCAGATCGACCAGCCGTCCGAGCACCGGCTGCCCTACGGCGTTCGCGACCCCGTACACGGCGGCGAGCGCTCCGGCGAGGCTGTAGGTGCCGCCCTCGGCCCGCACGAACAACACCACCGCGATCGCCGCGGTCGCGTTCGGAAGCCTGCCCACCAACGTCCCGGTCAGCAGGCGCACGGCGTGCCTCGCCCTGAGGATCTCCAGGTATCCCGCGGCCATGCCCCGCCCCTTCTTGTGCGCTTCGTCGCCGTTGGGTAGCGGCCACATGGGAGGTTGTACGTATAACGCCGTCCGCCATACGTACCATGTGCGCTGTCCACGAGTCCAGACGAAAGAGCAGGCCCACGGTGGCACCAGGTAGCACGCGCCCCACCAGCCGCGATGTCGCCCGGGCCGCCGGAGTCTCCCAGGCCGCGGTCTCCCTCGTCCTCGGCGGCAAATGGCGCGGGCGCGTCTCCGAGACCACCGCCGAACGGGTCCGAGAAGCCGCACGCGACCTCGGCTACCGCCCCAACCTCGCCGCCCGCAACCTCCGCCTCGGCCGCACCCGCACCATCCTCCTCGTCGTCCCGGCGCTCACCACCGAATTTTTCGCCGGCGTCTACACCGGCGCCGCCCGGATCGCCGCCGAACACGGATTCGGCGTCGTCCTCTACCCCTCACCCGAGGGCGTCGGCCCCGCCAGAGACCCCTTCCACTCCGCACAAGCCGCCCTCGACGGCGTCATCGCCTCCTCCATGGCCGCCGGCGCCCTCACCGCCATCCGAGGCGACCAGCTCCCCCTCGTCATGCTCGACAGCGACCCCGAAGGCAGCCTCGGCGCCGCGACCGTCAACCTCGACATCGCCGACGGTGCACGCCAGGTCGCCGAACACCTGCTCGCACTCGGCCATCGCCACTTCCTCCACCTCGCCGCCGCCATCCCCTCCTGGACCTTCGAGATCCGGGCCCGGTCCCTCGCCGCACACCTCGCCCAGGTCCCCGGCACCAGCCTCAACAGCACCCACGCACCCATCTCCATCGAAGACGCCCTCACGGCCGCAGAAGCCGCTCTCGCCGCTCCCGGCGCCCGCCCCACCGCCATCGTCTGCGACGACGACCTCCTGGCCGCCGGCGCCTACAAGGCCGCCCGCCGCCTCGGCCTGCGCATCCCCGACGACCTTTCCATCACCGGCATCGACGACCTGGCACTCGCCACTGCCATCGACCCCGAACTGACCACCGTCCGCCTCGACGCCGAACTCTTCGGCGAACGCGGCATGCAGGCCCTCCTCGCCGTCCTGGAAGGCCGCACACCGGCAGAGGGCGACATCCCCGTCGAACTCGTCGTCCGCGGCTCCACGGCGCCCCCGGGCGCCTGACCACAAATGCCGTGTGCCCCGACCCGGCACGGTCGGGGCACACGGCCTTGCACAAACAAAGCGCCGGCTCCTCACAGAGCGGCGCAGGCGATCACTCCTCGCCCTCGGCGTCGTCGGCGTCCTCGGTGTCCACAGCCGTGGCCGCACCGTTCGCCTCCAGCAGACGCGACAGCTGACGACCCACGATCCGCCTGAACTTCCGCTTCTGCGGACGCGTACGGTCCAGAACCGCGACCTCCAGGCGCTCCGCGGGAATCTCCCGCTCACTGCCGTTCGTGTCCCGCGACAGAGCCTGAACAGCCAGCTTCAACGCCTCCGCCAGAGTCATACCGTCGCGATGACGCTGATCCAGGAAACTGCTGATCTGCTCCGCATTGCCGCCCACCGCGACCGAACCGTGCTCGTCCACGATCGACCCGTCGTGCGGCAGACGGTAGATCTGATCACCCTCCGGGGTCTCCCCCACCTCGGCGACCACCAACTCCACCTCGTACGGCTTCTCCGCCGCGCTCGAGAAGATCGTGCCCAGCGTCTGGGCGTAGACGTTGGCAAGACCGCGAGCGGTCACATCGTCACGGTCGTATGTGTAACCCCGCAGGTCCGCATACCGCACACCACCGATGCGCAGGTTCTCGTACTCGTTGTACTTACCGGCCGCCGCGAAACCGATGCGGTCATAGATCTCGCTGAATTTGTGCAACGCCCGGGACGGGTTCTCACCGACGAACACGATGCCGTCGGCGTACTGCATCACGACCAGACTGCGGCCGCGAGCGATGCCCTTACGGGCGTACTCCGCCCGGTCGGCCATGGCCTGCTGGGGGGAGACATAGAACGGCGTCGACACCGGTTATCCGTCCCTTTCTGTCGAAGTCACTCGATCACCCTGACAACCACCGGGCCCGCGTCAGAGCAGAGCAGCCCGCGGACCGTCCGGCTGTTCCAGACGCCGCTCCAGGACCGCACGGGCGATCTCGGAGGCCTCGTCCTCGGTGAGCCGGCGGAAACCGTCCTCGGTGATCACGGTGACGATCGGGTAGATCCGGCGGGCGACATCGGGACCACCCGTCGCCGAGTCGTCGTCTGCCGCGTCGTACAGGGCCTGCACCACCAGCGTGGTGGCCTGCTCCTCGGCCAGATCCTCACGGAAAAGCTTCTTCATGGCGCCGCGCGCGAAGATCGAGCCGGAACCGGTGGCCGCGAAGCCGTGCTCCTCGGAGCGGCCGCCCGTCACGTCGTAGGAGAAAATGCGGCCCTTCTCCCGGTCCACGTCATAACCGGCGAAGAGGGGCACCACGGCCAGGCCCTGCATGGCCATGCCGAGGTTGGAACGGATCATGGTCGACAGGCGGTTCGCCTTGCCCTCCAGGGAGAGCTGGGCACCCTCGACCTTCTCGAAGTGCTCCAGCTCCAGCTGGAACAGCTTCACCATCTCCACGGCGAGACCCGCCGTACCCGCGATGCCGACCGCCGAGTACTCGTCCGCCGGGAACACCTTCTCGATGTCCCGCTGCGCGATCACATTGCCCATGGTCGCCCTGCGGTCACCGGCGAGCACCACACCGCCGGGGAACGTGACGGCGACGATGGTCGTGCCGTGCGGGGCCTCGATCACGCCCTGGGTGGGGGGCAGCTGCCGGTTGCCGGGCAGCAGCTCGGGCTGGTGCTCCGACAGGAAGTCCATGAAGGACGACGACCCGGGAGTCAGGAAGGCAGCTGGTAGACGCCCGGTGCTACGAGGGTTGGCTTCCACGCGTTTCCTTCCACGTATGTCGCAGCCCGCCTTATGACGTCGGGCCGATCCTTGAACTGCCCCAGCGCGGCATTGCAGCTGAAGCACAGTACGCCACGGACCCTACCCGTCTCGTGGCAGTGATCCACATGTGCGGCTGGAGCTGACAGACATATGCAGCAGACGCCTCCTTGGGAGGCGATCAACTCGTCGCGCTCGGATTCGGTGATGCCGTACTGACGCCTCAGGTGGTCTTCACGTCCCCTTACCGCCCGGCACGCCTTGCAGCGCGTCGACAGACCGTCAGAAGCAGTCGCGTTGCGGTGCCATTCACTGTGGGGCTTGATCTCCCCACACGTCCGGCAGAGCTTGTGCCCCGCCGGAACGTCCATCCTCTCGCGCACAGGCTTACCGATGGCCTCCCGGTGGCGTCGGTAGTGCGCAGCGCTGTACTCCGCTACGCACTCCCGGCATCGCACCTGAAGGCCATCGCGCCGGTTCTTGTCCCGAGCGAAGGCAGTGAGCGGCAACGCCCTCTCGCAGCCCGTGCATCGCTTCATGGACGGCTCTCCAGCCACTCCCATCCCCCGTAACCTTCGATCCGAAGGAAAAAGCGGCCTCCCGCCTCTTACTGTCCACCCTTTTGCACGAAGGACCTCACGAAATCCTCGGCGTTCTCCTCGAGTACGTCGTCGATCTCGTCCAGAACCGAGTCCACGTCGTCGCTCAGTTTCTCGTGCCGCTCCTTGAGGTCTTCGGAGCCCTGCGCGTCCTGCGCCTGCTCCTCGACCTCCTCGGTGGAGCGCGTGGCCTTCTGCTGTCCGCCGCCGGTGTCCTTGGTCGCCATAACCCTCACCCCGCTCAGTTCGCCCGACATGGTCGGCATTCCTGCCGATCAGTGATGATCAGACCCTACAAGCCCGGTCTGACATCGGCCCCGCAGTTACTCCAACGTACGGGGGCCACCTCGATGATTCCCGGCCGTGGGGTTTTACACCCCGGCCGACCGGTACCGCACCGGGGTACCGGTCAGTTCCCCGACAGCACCCTGACCAGGTCCTCGGCCGTGCGGCAACGGTCAAGGAGCTCCTTGACGTGATTACGCGTTCCGCGAAGCGGTTCCAGGGTTGGCACCCGCTGGAGGGAGTCCCTGCCCGGCAGGTCGAAGATCACCGAGTCCCAGGAGGCCGCGGCGACGTCGTCCGCGTACTGTTCGAGGCACCGGCCGCGGAAGTAGGCCCGCGTGTCCTCCGGTGGCTTCGTACGGGCCCGCTCGACGTCGTCCTCGTCCAGGAGCCGCTTCATGCGGCCGCGGGCCACCAGACGGTTGTAGAGGCCCTTCTCGGCGCGCACGTCGGCGTACTGGAGATCGATCAGGTGGAGCCGGGCGGCGTCCCAGTCGAGGCCGTCGCGGCGCCGGTAGCCCTCCATGAGCTCTCGTTTTGCGACCCAGTCGAGTTCGCGGGCGAGACTCATGGGGTCCCTCTCCAGACGGTTCAGGGTGTCTTCCCAGCGGGTCAGGACGTCCTTGGTCTGTTCGTCGGCGTCGCCTCCGAACCGCTCCTCCACGTATTTGCGCGACAGCTCGTAGTACTCCATCTGAAGCTGGACGGCGGTGAGTGTCCGGCCGCTGCGGAGGGTGACGAGGCGCTTGAGTGTGGGGTCGTGGGAGACCTGGTGCAGGGTGCGCACGGGCTGGTCGACGGCCAGGTCCACGGCGATGAAGCCGTCCTCGATCATCGACAGGACCAGGGCGGTGGTGCCGAGCTTCAGGTACGTGGAGATCTCGGAGAGGTTCGCGTCGCCGATGATCACGTGCAGGCGGCGGTATTTCTCCGCGTCCGCATGGGGTTCGTCGCGGGTGTTGATGATGGGCCGTTTGAGTGTCGTCTCGAGGCCCACTTCGACCTCGAAGTAGTCGGCACGCTGGCTGAGCTGGAAGCCGTGTTCGTGTCCGTCCTGGCCGATGCCGACGCGGCCGGCTCCTGCGAAGACCGGGCGGGAGACGAAGAACGGGGTGAGGTGGCGCACGATGTCCGAGAAAGGGGTCTCCCGCTTCATCAGGTAGTTCTCGTGCGTGCCGTAGGAGGCGCCCTTGTTGTCGGTGTTGTTCTTGTAGAGGTGGATCGGCTGGGCGCCGGGGAGCTGCGCGGCCCGTTCCGCGGCCTCGGCCATGATCCGCTCGCCGGCCTTGTCCCAGAGGACGGCGTCGCGGGGGTTGGTCACCTCGGGGGCGCTGTACTCGGGGTGTGCGTGGTCGACGTACAGCCGTGCGCCGTTGGTGAGGATCACGTTGGCGAGGCCGATGTCCTCGTCGGTGAGCTGGCTGGCGTCGGCGGCCTCGCGGGCGAGGTCGAAGCCTCGCGCGTCCCGCAGCGGGTTCTCCTCCTCGAAGTCCCAGCGGGCCCGGCGGGCCCGGTGCATCGCCGCCGCGTAGGCGTTGACGATCTGGGACGAGGTGAGCATGGCATTGGCGTTGGGGTGCCCGGGGACGGAGATGCCGTACTCCGTCTCGATGCCCATTACTCGCCGTACGGTCATGCGGCCCTCCTTGCCGGCGGCGCCCTCGGTCGGGGGCGGCGCTCAGATACCGCTGGTGCTCCGGTGCGCGTGCGGTGCCCGTCCCCGCACGGCGCGACGCGGCGGTACGAAGAGCCTAGAACGCCTTTGCGCTGGTGGGGAGATCATTTGCGTCATTGCCTTGCTCCAGCCGTGCGCGAAAAGCAGTCGGCTGCGGGTACCCGGTGAGGGCACCCGCAGCCGCCCCTGCCTTTTACAGGTACTGGCCGGTGTTCGCCACCGTGTCGATGGAGCGTCCGGTGTCCGCGCCCTGCTTTCCGGTGATGAGGGTACGGATGTAGACGATCCGCTCGCCCTTCTTTCCGGAGATCCGGGCCCAGTCGTCCGGGTTGGTGGTGTTGGGCAGGTCCTCGTTCTCCTTGAACTCATCCACGCACGCCTGGAGGAGGTGGGAGACCCGGAGGCCCTTCTGGTTGTGTTCGAGGAAGTCCTTGATCGCCATCTTCTTGGCGCGGCCGACGATGTTCTCGATCATGGCGCCGGAATTGAAGTCCTTGAAGTAGAGGACTTCCTTGTCGCCGTTGGCGTAGGTCACCTCGAGGAAGCGGTTCTCGTCCGATTCGGCGTACATCTGTTCCACTGCCGTCTGGATCATGCCGTGGACGGTGGCCGACTTGTCGCCTCCGTGCTCGCCGACGTCCTCGGCGTGCAGAGGGAGCTTCTCGGTGAGGTACTTCCCGAAGATGTCCTTGGCCGCTTCGGCGTCCGGACGTTCGATCTTGATCTTCACATCGAGGCGGCCGGGCCGCAGGATGGCGGGGTCGATCATGTCCTCGCGGTTGGAGGCGCCGATGACGACCACGTTCTGCAGGCCTTCCACGCCGTCGATCTCGGCGAGCAGCTGGGGAACGATGGTGTTCTCCACGTCCGAGCTGACGCCGGAGCCGCGGGTGCGGAAGAGGGATTCCATCTCGTCGAAGAAGACGATGACGGGTGTGCCCTCGCTGGCCTTCTCACGGGCGCGCTGGAAGACGAGGCGGATCTGCCGTTCGGTCTCGCCGACGTACTTGTTCAGCAGCTCGGGGCCCTTGATGTTGAGGAAGAAGCTCTTGCCGGCAGCCTGGCCGGTGACTTCGGCGACCTTCTTGGCCAGCGAGTTGGCCACGGCCTTGGCGATGAGCGTCTTTCCGCATCCGGGGGGCCCGTACAGCAGGACGCCCTTGGGCGGCCGCAGTTCGTGCTCCTTGAACAGGTCGGGGTAGAGGTACGGGAGCTCGACCGCGTCGCGGATGGCTTCGATCTGGCCGGCGAGGCCGCCGATCTGCTCGTAGCCGATGTCGGGTACCTCTTCGAGGACGAGTTCCTCGACCTCGCTCTTGGGCACGACCTCGTAGACATATCCCGAGCGTGGTTCGAGCAGCAGGGCGTCGCCGGGGCGGATGGTGACGTCCAGCAGCGGCTCGGCGAGCCGTACCACCCGTTCCTCGTCGGTGTGCCCGAGCACCAGGGCGCGCTCGCCGTCCTCGAGGATCTCCTTGAGGGTGACGATGTCCCCGACCCGCTCGAACTCCATGGCCTCGACCACGTTGAGCGCTTCGTTGAGCATCACTTCCTGGCCGCGGCGGAGCTCGTCGAGCTCCACGCTGGGGCTGACGTTCACCCGAAGCTTGCGGCCGCCGGTGAAGATGTCGGCCGTGCCGTCCTCGTTCGCCTGCAGGAAGACACCGAAGCCGGCCGGCGGCTGTGCGAGCCGGTCGACCTCCTCCTTGAGGGCCACGATCTGGTCGCGGGCCTCACGGAGCGTGTTGGCGAGTCGCTCGTTCTGTGCGGACACGCCGGCCAGGTTGGTCTGCAGCTCGACGATCCGCTCTTCGAGAATCCTCGTGTGCCGCGGAGAGTCGGCGAGCTTGCGTCGCAGGACGGCGATCTCCTGCTCAAGGTAGGCGATCTGCCCGGCCGGGTCGTCGGACCCCCGTCCCGGGCGGATGCCGCGGTTCATGTCGTCGTCGTGGGCTGCCACGGTCCTCACCTCCTCCAAGGGGAGCTGGACGCTTCCAGACCCTACCTGGGTGGGTGTCGATTGAAACCCCTAGATCACAAAGACTGTCGAGGTGTGTCCGATCTTCACCCTTGCGCTCTCCCTCACGCCAGGGGAATACCCACCGAACATGATTGGGAAGCCGCCGAAGGTAGGCTCACGCTGTTCAACACCCGTCAGAGCTTGCCGGATTCCCGGAGCGGCTCTGCGCAGGAAACGGCAGGAGAGATGACCGTGCAGCAAGCCGGAGTCGACGGCGAGGCGCTGGAGGTCTGGATCGACCAGGATCTGTGCACCGGCGACGGCATCTGCGCCCAGTACGCGCCGGAGGTCTTCGAGCTGGACATCGACGGTCTGGCCTATGTGAAGGGCCCGGACGACGAGCTTTTGCAGGCCAGGGGAGCCGCAACGCCCGTACCGCTGCCGCTTCTCACGGACGTGGTGGACTCGGCACGGGAGTGTCCTGGCGAGTGCATTCATGTACGGCGAATTTCGGACAGCGTGGAGGTCCACGGACCTGACGCGGAGTGAGCGCAGGGCCACTCCGCGTTATTCAGTGTCTGTTTCCTCACATCGGGTTCGCCGTATCGACGCCTGTGCGCTCCCGGGCGCTCACACGGCGGTGCGCGCCGGCGGTGGGGTGTGCGACGTCACACGCTCCGTGCGCCGGAGGGCGTGGACCGGATGAACGCGCCGCCCTTCCACTGCCACTTGGCGGGGGTCTTCACGTCCGGGCAGCAACTCGGTACGTCGGGCGAGGAGTAGCCGAGGAGGGTGGCGGTGACGGCCGCGTCACGGACGGCGAAGTCGGTGACCGTGATGCGGTCCTTGGGGTCGACCAGAGTGGCGACGACACGGGGCTCGGTGGCGTCGGGGGCCTGGGTGAGGACGTAGACGCCGTCGGGCGGGGTGCCCATGCTCGCGTCGCAGTGGACCACGACGACCGTTTCGGGGTGGTCGTCGCCGTCGAGGTCGCCGGTGGCCTTCTTTCCGATGATGAGCTTGACGGGGCCGCAGTCGAGCGGGATGTCGGCTCTGGACGGGTCGGGGGCTGCTGCGGTGGCCTGGTCCGTCTTGGTCCCGCCGTGGGGCTGTGCCGCCGTCGCGGAGCCGGGGTGCAGCATGGAGGACAGGGCGATCACGCCGGAGACGGCGGTGGCCGTAGCGACCCAGTGGATGGGCCGGGTGGTCGTGTGAGCGAGTTCCGGAACGGCGGGGTGCTGCACGCGAGAAGTGTCTCCTGTGAGAGCTGTACCGGTGGGGGTGTCCCGCATCGTGCCACACGTCACATCGGGGCGGAACGGCGGGGGCGGTACTTCTGGCGTCGCGTCAACTCCCGGTGTGTTCCGGGACTTCAACGGGCGAGCGCCGTGGCCGTGTTCCGCGGTGTGTGCGGGAACTCGGCCACGGCGCTCGCCCGTTGGCTGCGGCGGGGTCCGGGTCAGTGGCCGGCGCCTCCGTCGGCGTTGGGCCCGGCGTAGTCCTCGCCGTAGGCACCCTTGGCGGGCCGGCGACGGCGCATGGGCGG